>NZ_JBJJLB010000027.1:0-226304 GCF_045449795.1 Marinobacter alkalisoli | reverse complement strand
TGACCGCCGTCCCAAACAAAAATGATCACAAAGACCACTATCCACTTTTTCAACCACCCTTCCATACCACTGATTTAGAAAGGAAACTTACAGGTTTCTACAAACTCACCCAGTTCATGGTCGCAATGATCATTTTTCCAGTTGCCAACGCCGCAAGCCCTACATAAACTGTATGCATATACAGCACCAAAAGGACTTGTATTCATGGATGACATTCCAGTCCCACTGCCAGCTATCCCGACCCGGTTCATGGATCGTTTCCGCGCATTTATTCGCGCCCGGCACCTGGCTTATCGCACCGAGAAAACCTACTGCAACTGGGTACGGGAATTTATCCGGTTCCACGACAAACGCCATCCGGAATCCATGGGAGCGGAAGAGGTGAATGCCTGACTGCCCTCAATTCCGCTCCTGTTTTTTTAGTGCCACCTTCAGCTCCGCGTTTTCCTGCGGCTGCCCCCAGCCGTTGCCATGCACCAGCTCCTCAATCGGCAACCGTGAGCGCCAGCCTTTGGCCTGCAGTTCCGGCTGGTCGAGGAATTCGCTGACGTAGCCCAGGCACAGGTAGGCCAGCGGATAAACCTGTTCCGGCAGGTTGAGAGTGTTGGCGAGCTTCTGCTGATCCAGGATGCTGACCCAGCCCACGCCGATGCCTTCGGCGCGGGCGGCCAGCCACAGGTTCTGTACTGCCAGGCAGGTGCTGAACAGGTCGGTTTCGACGATGGAATTGCGGCCCAGCACGTGGGTGCCGCCGCGGCTGCGATCGCAGGTGATGCAGAGGTTGATGGGGCTTTCAAGGATGCCCTGGAGCTTCAGGCTCTTGTAGCGGGTATTGCGCTCGCCGCTGTAGTTATCGGCGGCCTTGCGGTTCTCTTCCTCGAAGATGTCGAGGACGGACTGGCGCACCTCGGTACTGTCGATAACGATAAAATCCCAGGGCTGCATAAAGCCCACAGATGGCGCGTGGTGGGCGGCGCCAAGCAGGCGGGCCAGGACGTCCGCCGGGATCGGGTCGGGCAGAAACTGGGATCGGACATCCCGCCGTTCGTAGATGGCTCGGTAAAGTCCCTCACGTTCATTATCGCTGAAAGGGCGGTTGTGGTCGGTCATCGGTTTTGTGTGTCCTGTTTGCAGAGGCCCAGCAGGTTGCGTAGCCAATCCGTGTCCAGATGGTCTTCCACCAGGTCTGCCAGCCGGTCCAGTTGTTGTTGGCGGTGTTGCTGGTAATTCACCGCCTCGCCCGACAGCTCTGTGTCGGCACCCAGGCCCGCCCAGTGCAGGATCGCGGTGCAGGCTTCGGGTTGATCGAAGATGCCGTGAACGTAGGTGCCCGCCACCAGGTCATCCTCGCTGATGGCACCGTCCGGTCTGCCATTCAGTTCAGCCATGGGGCATGCCAGAGCTGGGCCGGTGGTGACGCCGTTATGCATTTCATAGCCGGTGAAGGCGGCTTTATCCGGACCGATGGCGAGGGTGCCGGTTACGTTCTTCAGCTGTTTGCCGTCGACCATGCGCGTGGTCATGTCGAGCAGGCCCAGGCCTTCAGTGTTACCGGCCTCGCCTTCCAGTCCGCCCGGGTCCTGTACCTCGGTACCCAACATCTGAAAGCCGCCGCAGATGGCGAAGACCTTGCCGCCGTATCGCAGATGCTTGCGGATCGCCGCAGGCCACCCCTGTGCCTTCAGCCACTGCAGGTCGTGGCGGGTGCTCTTGCTACCGGGTAGCAGGATCAGGTCCGCCGGGGGGATGGACTGGTCGGGGCCGATGAACTGGAGGTTAACTCCGGGGTGCAGGCGCAGGGGATCGAAATCGTTATGGTTGCTGATG
The DNA here is from genome assembly GCF_045449795.1 of Marinobacter alkalisoli. Taxonomy (NCBI): domain Bacteria; kingdom Pseudomonadati; phylum Pseudomonadota; class Gammaproteobacteria; order Pseudomonadales; family Marinobacteraceae; genus Marinobacter; species Marinobacter alkalisoli. The sequence continues at coordinate 224,477 of NZ_JBJJLB010000027.1, read as the reverse complement.
CGGGGCAATACCGGAACGATCACGTTCAGCGCGCCGGCCTTGCTGGTGCCACTGGTGCCCACGCTGTCTTCGGCGTCGATCACCAGTCCGTGCAGGTAAGGCAGTACGCCGGTTACGGGTTTTCCGGTGCGTTCGGCCAGCCAGTCCAGCCCCGGTTCCAGCAGGGCGATATCGCCCCGGAAACGGTTGATGATAAAGCCTTTGGTGCGTGCCCGTTCGCTGTCGGAAACCAGTTCCAGGGTGCCCACCAGTTGCGCGAACACGCCGCCCTTGTCGATATCGCCGACCAGCAGCACCGGGCAGTCCGCCGCTTCGGCGAAACCCATGTTAGCGATATCATTGGTGCGCAGGTTGATCTCGGCGGGGCTGCCGGCGCCTTCAGCAATGATCACATCATAACGGGCGCTCAAATCGCGCCATGCGTTCATCACCGAGGTCATCGCCTCCGCCTTGTAGGCGTGGTAATCCAGCGCATCCATATTGCCATGGACCTTGCCCCGCAGGATCACCTGTGCGCCTCGATCACTCTGGGGCTTGAGCAATACCGGGTTCATGTCGCTGTGGGGCTCCAGGCCACAGGCCAGGGCCTGAAGGGCGGTGGAGCGGCCAATCTCGCCACCATCCACGGTAACCGCGCTGTTGAGGGCCATGTTCTGGGGCTTGAACGGCGCCACGGAAATGCCCTGGCGCGCCAGCCACCGGCACAGGGCGGCCACCACCGTGGTTTTGCCGGCGTCGGAGGTGGTGCCCTGTATCATCAGTGTGGTCATGGGTTCCCGCCTGTTACAGCTCTACGCCTTTCTGGGCCTTCACGCCCTGATCCTTGAAGGCGTGTTTCACAATGCCCATTTCCGTCACCGTGTCCGCCAGGTCCACCAATTCCTTCGGTGCCGAGCGACCGGTGACCACCACATGCTGCATCTCCGGCCGGGCCTGCAGATCATCCAGCACCCGGTCCAGGTCAATGTAGTCGTATTTCAGGGCGATGTTGAGTTCGTCCAGCAGGATCAGGTCGTAGCTGTCGTCCTTGAGCATGGCGGCGGCGACATCCCAGGCGGCGTTGGCGGCTTCCACGTCCTGCTCCCGGTTCTTCGTGTCCCAGGTGTAGCCCTGACCCATGACGTGGTAGTCCACATTGGGCAGGTCCCGGAAGAAGGCTTCCTCACCGGTGCTGAACGCGCCCTTGATGAACTGGATAATGCCCACTTTCATGCCATGGCCCAGGGCCCGGGCCACCATGCCAAAGCCGGAGCTGCTCTTGCCCTTGCCGGGGCCGGTGAGCACCAGCAACACGCCCTGCTCTTTCTGGGCGTTGGCAATGCGCTCCTGCATGATTTTCTGTTTGGCTTCCATACGGCGGGCATGGCGTTCGGGGTTTTTGGCGCGTTCACGCATGATCAGGCTCCTTAACGGTGAGCGGGCGTAGCTATTGCTTCGCCAGTAAATAAATGTCCATTATCCAGCCGAATTCCTGTCTGAGTTCCGCCCTGCGCTGTGTAATCTGAGGGCCAGTCTCGCTTAACCAGCCCGCCATCAAACACTGCTTGTCCATTCCCAGATAGGCTCCCCACCAGATATAAATGTCTTTAGGGGGGACAGAGCTGAAAGCACTGCCGCCATCGAGCATAACCGCGACACTGGGTACGTCCGCCGGCCAACCGCGCTCCCGCAGGCGTCGCCCCGTGGTGATCAACACCGGTTCCGCGATGGTATTGAGCGGAACACGGTGTTCCGCCGTCAGCACCTGCAGGCTGGTAATGCCCGGTATCACGCGGACCTCAACGGGTTTACCCCGCTCACTCAAACGGTCGGCAATCCGCAGACTGCTGTCATACAACGATGGGTCGCCCCAGATCATCAGCGCAGCGCGGCCGCCATCAGGCAGGTGGGTATCGACCATATCGCCCCACACGGCGGCTATGGCGCTATGCCACTCTTCCACCGCCTTCAGGTAGTCAGAACTGTCTTGCCGGGTCGGCAGATCAAACTCGACTATCCTGGCTGGGCGGTCTGACTCAAGCAGTCGCTCGCAGAGCAGGCGACGCAGGTCCACCAGGTCTGCCTTAGAGTCTCCTTTGCGCGGCAACAGAATCAGATCGGCATCATTCAAAGCGCGAACCGCAGCCAAGGTGACATGGTCCGGATTTCCGGTACCAATTCCGATCAGGGCCAGCTCAATCATGGCCATCCTCGTCAGCAAATGGCGAGTCTGCCGATTGCGGCCGGAAGCGTCGATCATAGCCTACAGCGTACAGGCGGCTTTCCTGAAAATCGTTGGTTGCCAGCGCCTTGCCCACCAGTATCAGTGCGGTGCGGGTAAGCGTTGAACCCACCGCCTGCTCCAGCGTAGCCAAAGTGCCCCGGACTATCCGCTCGTCCGGCCAGCTGGCACGCCAGACGATCGCGGCGGGGCAGTCATCACCGTAGAATGGTTTCAACTCTTCCACCACATGGGAAAGGTTATGAATGGATAGATGGATGGCCAACGTGGCCTGGGTGCGAGCGAAATGTGCCAGCGTTTCATTCTCTGGCATGGCACTGGCCCTCCCCTGGGTGCGGGTCAGCACAACGGACTGGGCGATACCCGGAAGGGTGAGCTCCTTGCCAAGACTGGCTGCGGCCGCGGCAAACGAGGGAACTCCGGGAGTGATCGAATAGGGGATTTGCAATTGTTCAAGGCGCCGGAGTTGCTCGCCCATGGCGGACCAGACCGACAGGTCGCCAGAGTGAAGACGAACAACGTCCAGGCCCTCCGCGTGCGCCCGCTGGATTTCCTCAATAATCTGATCCAAAGCCAGAGGCGCCGTATTAACGACCCGTGCATGGGCTGGACAATGGGCCAGTATTTCCTCCGGCACCAGCGAGCCGGCATAGAGGCAAACCGGCGAGGCCGTGATTAAATCGCGGCCTCTCAGGGTGAGTAAATCCGGGGCGCCGGGGCCGGCGCCAATAAAATGTACCGTCATAAGATTATGTGTTCCGCTATAGCGCCGGTGGCCATTCGATCTGCCGATATCTGACGGGGCCCAAGCAGGCGTGAATCCTGCCCCGCCCCAAGCAACGCCAGCGCTTCGGCGACGCTGCCGGTATTTTTAGCGTGCTGACTGTGTCGCGAGCGCGTGAGTGTCTCGACTCCCACACAGACATCACCTTCTATAAGGACCACGGGAAGCCCCCGCTCAGCGCCCAGTAGCTGAACCAGCTCGGCCTTGTCGGCCAGCGCCACGAGTCTATCCACCTGGCCATAGTGCTGGATCAGTCGCTCCAGGACTTCGGCCAGAGAGGATAACTGCGCTCCCCGGCGGTGACCAAACCCCGCTACCGTCATGTCGTCACCCGCCACTGAATGATGGGATACTGAGCCTTCCAGCCACGCCGGGGTCCGATTGGCCCGGCCGATGAAAAAGCCAGATGGACCAATTCTCCTCCTCGGGCCTGATGCCATTGCATCAGCAGGCTTTCCGATTCCAGTGTCACCGCATTGGCCACGATTCGAACCCCTTGCGGCAGGCGCTCCCAAAGCGCCTGAAGCAGAGCCTGTGACAAGCCACCGCCGATGAACACGGCATCTGGCAGGGGTTGATTGGCCAACACCTCCGGCGCCTGCCCCTCGACCAGCGCCAGCCAGTCCACGCCCAGCGACCGGGCATTTCGGGCAGCCCGGGCCGCTCGTTCCACCGATGCCTCAAAGCCAATGGCCTGGTTGTCCGGGTGAGCAAGCAGCCATTCGATCGAAACAGCACCAGAACCGGCCCCTATGTCCCACAATCTCTCGCCCGCCTTCGGCGCCAACGCCGACAGGGTCAAGGCACGAACCGATTGCTTGGTAATCTGGCCATCGTGTTCGAAAAAATCGTCGGGTATGCCAGCTGTGCACGGTAAGGGCGGCCCCTCGCCAGCCACCTCAAGCCCCAGGGCAACCGGGTGTTGAACATCGTCCGGCGGACTCTGATCAGCATTGATCCTGCGAAGGCGTTCCCCCGGACCATCCAGTGCCTCAAGAATGTGCATCACGGTGGGCCCGAACCCCCATTGAGTGATTTGACGGCCAAGCTCGGCTACCGCCCCACCGTCGCGTAACAGGACCAGCAGCCGTTGACCTGGCTGAAGAAAGGGGCGAATGCGGGTAAGCGGCGCAGCGTGCAGCCCCAGGCACTGGGTCGACTCCAACCCCCAAGCCAATCGCGACGCAGCCAGGCTAAAGGTGGAGGGTCCTGGGTATATAGCCCATTCCGACGGGTCCAGATGTCGCGCGAGCACGGTCCCGGCCCCAAACCAGAACGGATCGCCCGAGACCAGCATGACCACCCGCCGGCCCCGTTCAGCCAGGAGCATTGGAACACCCTCTGCAAAGGGCACCGGCCACTCACGAACGTCGGCATCAACACCGGACAAAACCTTCAGGTGCCGGTGGGCCCCGAAAATAATCTCCGCCTGTTCCAGGGCATTCAGACTTGCCGGCGTAATGCCCGATGTGCCACGCTCGCCCCACCCTATAATAGTCAGCCAATGGGCGTTCCCAAGATTAACCATGATTAAAGTCCTGATCCTTGGCGGTACGACGGAAGCAGGGGTGTTGGCCAAGGCCCTGGCTGATGCTCGTGTGCCGGCGCTGTATAGCTATGCAGGCCGAGTCAGATCGCCAAAGCCTCAACCGATACCGGTTCGTACCGGCGGATTCGGCGGGCCTGAAGGATTGGCAGAATTTTTGCGCGCCGAGGGCTTCACGCATCTGGTTGACGCCACCCACCCCTTTGCCGAACAGATAAGCCGGAACGCGGTCCTGGCCAGCGCACAGAGCAGCATTCACTTGCTGGCACTCACCCGCCTGCCCTGGCAACCAGTCAAAGGCGACCACTGGCAAGAGGTTGCCAACGTCGAGGCGGCGGTTCAGGCGTTGGCGGGCCCTCGCCAGCGAGTCATGCTGGCCATCGGCCGTCAACACCTTGAGGCGTTCCAGGCGCAACCACAGCATCACTATGTGTTGCGGCTTGTCGACGAGCCCGCGGGTCCCTTGCCGCTTCCTGACTGTACCGTCACTGTTGATCGGGGACCTTTCACGGCGAAAGGCGACCTGGCGCTGCTCAAGCGCCATCGTATCGACCGAATCGTGAGTAAGAACGCCGGCGGCGAAGGCGCGGCGGCCAAGCTGGTGGCGGCTCGCCAATTGAGGCTGCCGGTGCTGATGATCAATCGTCCTGCTCTCGCCACCCGCCATGAAGTGCACGATGTCGACCAGGCTTTGCACTGGCTCCGTCATGCGGTGGACCTCGGTGTGTAAGCCCAGGCTTGCCCATTTCGGTCAATGACCCGGGTCAGGCTTGATCCGACCATAACCAGAGTCCGCATATCGGCCATTTCCGGCTTGCTATCGGCCAGAGTGGTGATAAGAACCTGCTCCTCAGGCGTCGAGACGGCCCGGGCAAATATCATGACCCGTTCGGGCCCGCAGGCCTCCAGTAACACCTTGAGCGCACGAGCGAAACCCTCTGGACGCGCTTTCGAGCGAGGGTTGTACAGCGCCATGGCAAAATCCGCGTCGGCCGCCAGGCGTAGCCGCTTTTCGATGAGATCCCAGGGCTTGAGATTGTCTGACAGGTTAATACAACAAAAATCATGCCCCAGCGGAGCGCCAACCCGGGCACTGGCCGCGAGCATGGCGGAGATGCCCGGTAAAACCCGTATATCCAGAGAACGCCAGGCGGGGTCGCCAGATTCCAGCGCCTCATAAAGAGCCGATGCCATGGCAAACACTCCGGCATCACCGGACGATACCACCGCCACCTTGCGGCCCGCTGCCGCCAGTTGCAGCGCATGCCGAGCCCGATCCAGCTCCTCGCGGTTATCCGAAATATGCCGGACCTGATTTGGGTGGGGCGGAACGCGCTCCACATAGGAGCCATAACCCACCACGTCGGTTGCCTCCTGTAGTGCGAGACTCACTTGCGGGGTTACCAGTTCCGCCGCGCCCGGTCCCAATCCGGCGATGACGAGTGAACCGGTCATGGTCGCCTCCCATTGCCATGGATCAGCAAAATCGAAAAGTAAGGCGCAATGTCCCCGGCTTCCCGGAAGGGCAAGACGCGCTCCTCCGTCATGGCGGCGTATTCGACCAGCCAGGCTTGATCAATCCGCCCGGCCAGATCCAGCGCACGCCGGACTTTAGCGAGATTGCGACCAATTTTCATGACCACGAGCGCATCGGTCTCCGCTATCCGCTGAGCCAGGTCGGCTTCGGGTAAAGTCCCCATAGCGACAGTCATCACGTCGTCGCCCCATGTGAATGGCTGCCCTGTCGCCGTCCAGGCAGCGGACATACCGGTAATACCGGGCACCACCGAAACCGGCACTCTGTCTTTGAGACGCGTAAAAAGGTGCATGAAAGAGCCGTAGAAAAACGGGTCCCCTTCACACAGGACAACCACATCTTCCCCTGCCTGGGTCAGCCTGGTCAGATGATCAACACAGAACTGATAGAAGCCAGACAACAACTCGTTGTATCGCGGATCACTAACGGGAATTTCGGTGGTCACCGGGTATTCCATGGGCAGCTCTATGACCGAGTCCGCCAGCATGCCTTCAACGATGCTACGCGCATGGCCCTTGCGCCCTTTTTTACGGAAATAGGCGATATGGCGGACCTGCCGGATCAGCTTGTCTGCGCGCACGCTCATCAAATCCTGAGCCCCCGGGCCCAGGCCCACACCGTAGATTGTACCCTTCTTCATTCTGTTCGATCCGCTATAGCGTTAACGGCAGCCACGGTGACCGCGCTGCCTCCCAGACGGCCCCGCACAATACAGCAAGGCGCGGCGCCGCTGTCCCAGAGTGCCTGCTTCGATTCCGCCGCACCCACAAAGCCAACCGGGCAGCCAATAATTGCCGCCGGTCGCGGACAGCTCGGGTCTTGCAACATATTGAGCAAATGAAACAAGGCCGTGGGTGCGTTACCAATGGCCACCACCGCACCGTCCAGGAAAGGCCGCCATAACTCCAGCGCCGCCGCCGAACGGGTATTGCCCATCTCCTTCGCCAGCGCCGGAACCCGGTCAACGGTTAAGGTACAGACGATAGCGTTATCCGCCGGTAGTCTTTTCCGGGTGATGCCCTCGGCGACCATGCGGGTGTCACACAGGATTGGCGCTCCCTGCTCCAAAGAGGCCCGTGCCCGGGAAACCATTTGATCCCCGAATAATATCGACGGAGCCAGCTCTACCATGCCCAACGCATGAATCATGCGCACTGCCACCGGCTCTTCGTCTTCGGAAAAATGGTCGAGATTCGCCTCGTCCCGGATAATCGCAAAGGACTCCCGGTAAATGGCAGAGCCGTCTGTTTCATAGGTGTGAAGCATTATTCAACTCCAAAATAGTGGCGTACCTGAGATGCCGTCAGGCCAGTGACATGGGGTGTCCCATCAGCACTTCCGCGAAAAATCAGGTCATAACGACCGTGTCGGCCGACAATACAAACGTCCGCAGGCAGACGCCGCGCGCAACCCTTGGGGCAACCGGAGACGTGCAGAGAGCCGTTCGTTGCGCCCGCCAGATGCGTTGCCAGTAGCCGCGTACCAACGGTGGCCTGCTCGCAATAAGGTGCACCGGGGCAGGCATCAATCTTTAGCTCTGGTGCCTGGTTATCGATCAACAGGCCGTCCAGAAAGCGGGCTTTAACGCCGGTGACCAGAAGGCGACGCCAGGGCGTCACTCGAATGCATTCAACGTCGCTGGTCTTCAGTAGTTGACTCAGGGTTTCGGCGTTCACTTGGCCAAAACGCAGCCCATAAACCGCCCCCAGCGCATGGTTCCCCAAGGCAAACGGCGGGCGGGACTTTGCCGGCGGCAAAGATTCCGGCGCCCAAGGCGGCAAAAGGCCTTCGTGGCGTCGCATTCGTCCCGACTGGTGCCCTCCGGACTCGGCAAACCAATGGGCCAACCGGATAATGAGCGCCACTGCGGCGGCAGGCGACTCTACCGGCGTGCCCCTCTGACGGCCGTCAAGCCGAACCAGCAGTTGGCCGGTCGCCGCACGCTCAATGCGAAAGTCCGCTGAATGCGCCGCCAGAACAGGGCTTTCACCTGCATCAACGGCAAAACCCACCTTAGCGGGTAAGTCCGGTAACTCGGCGAGCTGGTCCAGCAAGGCGGTGGTCGCCTGGTGTGTGGCATCACCCGGCTGCCAATCCGGTGCCACCAACAGATTCCGACGCGCCTCCAGTGAGGGGTCATCCTCAACCAGACGCGCCTGAACCAATGCCTTCATGAGCGGGTGCCAAGCCTCTTCACGGACGCCGCGCAGTTGGAGGTTGGCGCGATTGGTGAGGTCGATCACCCCACTCCCCCAACGCTGGGCCGCCTCACAGAGCGCCAGCATCTGCCGTCGGGTGAGTTCCGCATGCCGGGGGCGCACCCGCACGATTAAACCATCGCCGGAGGCCATCGGTTGCCAGGCACCGGGGCACCAGCCTTTAATCTGGGCCTTATCCCCCATGGGGACCTCTACCGACGGTGGTCCCGGCACGCTCCCGCGTTTCGTCCAGATCGAGTAGCAAGTCCTGTAAAACCTCTGCGTAAGCTCCGGGCTCTTTCCATAAGCCCCGCTGTACGGCCTCCAACAACCGTTCCGCCATATCTTCCAGGGCCGACAGGTTGTAGTCGCGCAAGAATTGCTGGTTGCTCGGGTCGGTCAGCAACGTATTGGTAACCTGTTCGTACTGGTAGTCGGCGATCAGGTCGGTGGTCGCATCGTACCCGACCAGAGAATCGATTGTCGCTGCCATTTCAAAGCCACCCTTGTAGCCGTGTTCACGCATGGCCGTGATCCACTTCGGGTTCAGCACCCGTGACCTGACAACACGGTTAATCTCTTCTTTGAGCGTGCGGATACGCGGCTGAGCGGGGTTGGCGTGGTCGGCATGAAAAGTACTCGGCATGGCGCCACTGAGGCTATGGGTGGCGTTCGCCATGCCGCCCTGAAAGGCAAAATAGGTATTGGAATCCAGAATGTCGTGTTCCCGGTTATCCTGGTTATGCAGGACCGAATCCATACCCGCCAGCCGGTGTTCAAAGTCCGACCGGGCCGATACGCCGTATTCGGAGGCCTGGCCATAGGCATAGGCTCCGGCCTGAATATAGGCCTCGGCCAGATCATCCCGGGACTGCCAGTTGCGCTTCTCCATCAGACGATTCAGACCGGTGCCGTAGTCTCCTGGTCGGCTGCCGAATATACGGTAGCTCGCCTGGCGTCTGGCTTCGGTAGCGGAAAGCTCCTGTCCCTCAAGTTCTGCCTGTCGCGCACGCACAGCATCGCGGATGGTGTTCTCGTTGCCGGGCTCTTCATACTCAACGACAGCCTGAACAGCGGCATCGAACAGCCGCATGACATTGGGAAACGCATCGCGAAAGAAGCCGGACACGCGCAGGGTGACGTCCACCCGCGGACGGCCAAGCAGCATGGTGGGAATAACTTCAACATCCACCACCCGCTGCGAACCCAGGGACCACACCGGCTTGACGCCCATCAGCGCCAGCGCCTGGGCAATATCGTCGCCACCGGTACGCATGACCGCCGTACCCCAGATAGACAGGCCCAGGCTTTTGGGGAAGTCACCGTTATCCTGCAGGTAGCGCTCGATGAATGACTGGGCGGACTTTTCCCCCAGGGTCCAGGCAGCAGGCGAAGGAATGGCCCGGTTATCGACCGTGAAAAAGTTTCGCCCGGTGGGCAGGGTATCCAGGCGCCCGCGCGTAGGCGCGCCACTCGGGCCAGGGGGAATAAAATAGCCGCTGAGACCATCCATCAGTGACTGGATTTCCATATGGACGCCCCGCTTCAGGGCCGCCAGCAATGTGTCGCGGGCATAACGGCATTGCTCGGCTGTAGCCGGGTAGGCAGCGGCCAGCGCCTCACTCACATCACCCTGTACGACGTGGTCCAGCACAATCTGGTGTGCCAACGTTTCCAGGCGATCACGGGTATCAGCCCCACTGCGCCAGGGGGTGTCGCTGAGTTTTAGCAATACCTCGGGGCGGGGTCCCTCCCAGGCACCTGTCCCGGGGACCAGCGGGTCAAAGCAGCTGCCGTCGGGCGGGCTCGCAGGGGCCAGGCCCAGATCCGCCACCAGGTTATGCAGAATACCGCGATAGGCGGGCTCACTCCCGCGCGGCAGCCGCAGCAAAGCCACCAGGGTACCGGCGAGTTTATCGTCTTCGGGAAGCTCCCCCAGCACGTGCAAACCGTGCCTTATCTGGGATTCTTTGATCTCACAGAGGTAGCCATCCAGCTCATTGAGAAGTGCTTCATCATTGTCCTCGGCGTCGTCAGTAACGCCCTGGCTTAGCTCCTGGTCGATGCCAGCCTGGCGCAGATGGTCGACAATCGACTGACGCAACAGCGCCTCGCGGCGCGGGTCCATCCCCAGCGCCTGATAATACTCATCGGTCAGCGCCTCCAGTTCAGCCATGGCACCATAGAGTTCTGCCCGAGCCATGGGCGGCATCAGGTGATCGACAATAATCGCCTGGGTGCGGCGCTTCGCCTGTGCGCCCTCACCCGGATCGTTGACAATGAACGGATAGAACAGCGGCATGGGGCCCAGCACAATGTCGGGCCAGCACTCGGCGGACAGGGCCGTACTCTTGCCTGGCAACCATTCCAGGTTGCCGTGCTTACCCACGTGGACCACCGCGTCCACGCGGTAGTGCTCACGCAGCCAGAGATAAAAGGCCAGGTAACTGTGGGGGGGCGCCAGTTCGGTATCGTGATAGGTCGCCGTTGGGTTTTCGCCCAGATCTCGTTCAGGCTGAATACCGACAAAGGTTTCGCCCAGGCGAATGCCGGCAATCATCAGCCGACCGGCACGGCATTTAGGATCCTGGCGGGGGTGCCCCCAGCGCGACCACACCGATTGCTGCAGAGCCAACGGCAGAGTCTGGAACCAGGTCAGATAATCTTCTACCGCAATGCTCTGCCCACAGGCGCGCTGGTCAATGCTATCCGCGGCGTTGGTCACCACTGACTGCAGGGCCTCAATCAGACCGGCGCCGTCGGCTGGTATGTCGGCCACCGGGTAGCCTGACGCTTTCAGACTCCGCAGAATCCGGACCGTGGAAGCAGGCGTATCCAGGCCAACACCATTGCCAATTCGCCCGTCGCGGTTGGGGTAATTGGCCAGAATAAGCGCTACACGTTTTTTATGGTTGGGGGTGTGGCGAAGCACGCAAAAACGTCGGGCCAGCTCGGCCACAAAGTCCGCCCGCTCCGGATTCAGCTGGTGGCGGATAACCGACAACTGGCACAGCTCGCTGTAGTGGGCTTCGGTTTTGAAGCCCACGGCCCGGGTGATCACACGGCCATCCATTTCAGGCAGCACAACCTGCATGGCCACATCCCGACTGCGCAACCCGCCTGACTGGCTCTGCCAATCCTCTTCCGTACTGCTTGAGAGCATTGCTTGCAGCACAACGGGCCAGCCGACAAATGTGCTCTCGCCTTCCGGGCTCGACAGGGCATCCACATCCCCTGGAGACCGGTTGATCGAAAATCCCGTGGTATTGACGATTAAAGTCGCGCCCGTTTGCTCTATCAACTGGTTGATAAAGGTCAGGCAATCATCGTCTTTCAGCGAAGACACGACCACCGGCAACGGGCTGAGCCCCTTGCAGTGCAATGCCTGGATCAGGCCATCGACAACCTCCGTGTTGGCACCCTGCAAGTGGCTGCGGTAGAAGACCAGAATGCAAACCGGCTGACCGGATTGCCGGGACTCCTGCCACTGCGCCAGCGTGGTCTCATGGGTACCGCCGCCAGAAGCAGGGCGGTAAAGCGCCGCCTTGGCGATGGCTTTGGGCTCGCGCCAGGGGTAATCGAGCTGCAGACATTGATCAGCGATAAACCGCAGCAGTTGCTCTGCACCATCGGCACCGCCTTCACGCAAATAGCGCCAAACAGACCAGGCGGTCTCAAACGACACGGATGAGGCTTTGAGCAACCCCTCGTCCGGGTCTTCACAGCCGGGCACCACAATAAGCTGCCGCCCCGGAGCCGCCTCGGCCCAGGCCAAAAGCCGTTCATAGCCATATTCCCAATAGCCCGTGCCGCCCAGCAACGAGAGAACGACCAGGCGTGCCTGCTCCAGCACCTTGGTTTCATAGAGGTCATAAGCGGCTGGTTTGAGCAGGTTCATCCAATTGGCCAGCCGCACCCGGGGATAGTCTTCGCCCAACCGCTCGGCACCCTGGGCCAATGCCGACAAGCTGCTGTCGGCCGCGGAAAGAACAACAATGTCGCCGGGCGTCTGTTGCAGGTCGAGGATGCCCTCGTCGTCCACGAACCCGCCGGGTTTGGCCGCAAAAAGGTGCATAGGCTAGGCCTGGACCCTCTCCGCCCTGGCCAAGGTGGCCTGGATTTGGGCCGGGTCCAGATGTTTACCAATAATCACCAACTGGGTCTGCCGTGTCTCGCCTGGTCGCCAGAGCCGATCAAAGTGGCTATCAAGGCGCTTGCCAACGGCCTGTATCACCTGGCGCATCGGCTTGCCGGGCAGAGCCGCGAAGCCCTTGGCGCGATAGATCGGATTTGTCTGCAGTAATTCCCGAAGCCCTTCTGCCAGACGATCCGCGTCCACCTCTCCGAGCGTCACCACACAAGAATCGAAATGATCGTGAGCATGGTCGTGGTGCGCCCCCTCCATGTGATAGCGGTCGTGATGATTTTCAACCTGATCAATCGTCTGTTCGCTGGCAGCGGCCATGCCCATCAGTGCCTTCAACTGGGCCGTGTCTTCCGTCAAAGTATTTCTATCGATAAAAAGGGTTTTAACGGCGGCGGGAACCCGCTGCTGGACGATGCGCTCAACATCGTGCTTCTGTTCAGAACTGAGCAAATCGGTCTTGGTGACAATGACCAGATCGGCCGCACCCAATTGATCGTCCAACAGTTCTCTCAAGCTCGCGTCATGGTCCAGATTTTCATCCGCGCGCCGTTGAGCATCGACCTTATCCACATCATCGGCGTAACGGCCCTGCGCCACAGCGGGCCCATCAACAAGCGTGATGATGGCATCCACGGTGCAGTGCTGGCGGACGTCCGGCCAGTTAAAAGCCTGAACCAGGGGTTTCGGCAATGCCAGGCCACTGGTCTCAATGAGGATATGATCGATGTCCTGGCGCCGCTCCACCAGTTTTTTCATGACCGGCAGAAACTCTTCCTCCACCGTGCAACAAATGCAGCCGTTGGCCAACTCATAAATACCGTCGTTCGAATCGGTTACGCTTTCTTCTTCGCACCCCAGTGAGCAGCTGCGCAGTAGGTCGGAGTCGATATCCTGCTCACCGAACTCATTCACTATCACGGCAATGCGCTTACCAGACGCCTGTTGCAGGATGCTCGCCAGCAGCGTGGTTTTACCGCTGCCGAGAAAGCCGGTTACAACGGTGGCCGGAATCTTATTCAACTGCATCGGACAGGCTCCTTGAATCACTTTGGTCGCAGGTTTGAAGCTGTGGCTCCGGGGAGAACAGCCTTGCCACCGCTGTGGGATTATTTGGAAAAAACAGGTGGAGATAGGAGGCGGTAAGGCGACGGGCACGATAGATTGGTTCGCCGGGTGCGGGGTGTCGCTGTCGGCGCCCGTGGGTGATAGGTTCGGGCGTTCCCTGGCTTATCGAACGGTGGTGAGCATGCGCCCGTACCGGCCCTTCCGGCAGGTCGGCGGTTTGCATGCCCTGGCACCCGCGGCGGCCGCGCATGGCGCCCTCCCCCGGTAGCAGGCCCAGCATTTCGTGAGTCTGATCGTTGTAGTCCGTCAGGGTCTCCAGGCAATACAGCAAGCCGCCACATTCAGCAAGAATGGGCTTGTCAGCGGCAAAAAAGTCGCGAAGCGCCGCTTTCATACCGCGATTACCGGCAAGCGAGCTGGCATAGAGTTCGGGATAACCACCGGGCAGCCACAGCGCGTCACACTCAGGGAGACAACTGTCCGCAATAGGCGAGAAGTAACAAAGCTCCGCCCCCATCTGCTGCAGCAGATCCAGATTGGCTTGGTAAACAAAGCTGAAAGCCGGATCCCGAGCTACGCCCACCGTTATACCGGCCATGGAAGGCAGCTCAACGAAGGGGTCCTCAAGCGGTGCTTCAAACACTACCGGGGGCAAGCGCACCAAAGCCTCTGCCAGCGCTTCGGAGGCGAGCGCTTTTGCCCCGGCTTCAAACCGGAGCTCCAGATCTTCCTGCACTTCGGAAGCCTGGACCAGACCCAGGTGACGTTCCGGCAGGGCCAGACTCGAATCACGGGGCAACGCCGCCAACAACGGAACATCTTTGGGCAGCGCCAGTTCGATCAGCTCTCGGTGACGCGCGGAAGCACAAGCATTGGCAAGCAGACCGACCACCGACACATCATCGCGGAAGTTGGCGATGCCGGATACCAAGGCAGCGGCCGTCTGGGCCATGCCCTTAACGTCCATCACGATCAACATGGGCAAACCGAACCTGGCCGCCAGGTCGGCACTTGACGGCTCACCATCGAAAATCCCCATGGCGCCTTCCACCAGAATCACGTCAGCGCTGCGAGCTGCCTCGAAAAGCCGTCGTCGGCAATAGGTCTCACCAGCCATCCAGAGGTCGAGCTGATCTACCGGCTGCCCGGAGGCCTGAGCCAGCACCTGTGGATCAAGATAATCCGGGCCAGTTTTGAACACCCGCACTACTTTCCCCTGGTTACGCAACAGTCGCGCCAGAGCGGCGGTGATGGTGGTTTTACCCTGGCCCGATGCGGGCGCAGCAATAAAAACCGCGGGGCAACTTACCGATTCAGTGATCGCGTTTTTATCGGTGGGGTTCATCCGGCTTCGACTCCCATAACAGACCCGGGCAGATAGACGGCACCGAGTTGTTGCGCAATTCGCTGGGCCCGCCCCCGTTTGACCGGGCCCCGTTCCACATCCACCACCACGCAGTCGCCAAGAGGCGGTAAGCCGACCAGAGACTGGCGAGTTCGGCCATCGGTTATCAGGTAGGTTTTCACCCTGAGCCCAGGCTCCCGTTTGTGCCACTGACGAATCAGTCGGGACGCCTGAGCGAGGGCCTCACGCAAAGGCGTACCTCCGCCCCCGCTTAAGGCATCCAGCCGTGAAAGCATGGCCTTGGGTGCCCGACAGCGTTGAAGCAGCGGCGTGATCCGGTCATTACCAAACCCCAGGACCGCCATTTGATCGCGCTTGCCATAGGCCAGGGTCGCCAACGCCTGGACCAGGCCTTTGGCCTGAGCGAACAGGCGCCCACCCAGGGTGGAGCCAGACGTATCCAGTAACACGAAGTGCACCGTCGGCTGCCCTGCGCGTTCCTTCTGAAAGCGGATTGAGGTTAACGGCCATCGGCCCCGGCTAGCCACCAGAGTGGCAAACCAATCTGGCTTTTCGGCCCCCTGTAAACGGGAACGTTGCCCGCTCTGGCGGCCTTTGCGTTTGCTGCTGGCCTCTGACATAGGGCTTTGCATGCGATGCGCCAGCGCTGACTGCAATTGCGGCAATCGATTATGGATGCCCTGATCGAGTGGGAGCGTCTTCTCTGCTATTGGTGGCATGGCGCCCCACTGGCCCTGTTCGGACGTACTCTCTGAGGCACTAGAGCCTTGCCCGTTCCGGGCTTCTGACTTCTGACTATCCACCCGGGATGCCCCTGAAGAACCCTTGGATGGAGGCGGCGATGAGGGCGGGGGGAAATCAGGCGGCTCGGCTGCCATCTTGCGACGATGGACGAGCACCCATTCCTCCACGGCGTCCAGATCTTCCCGGGCAATGGTGTCGCTGCCCCGCCAGGCCGCATGAGCCTGCGCCGCCCGGTGCCAGCCCACATCCGCTCGCACTCCTTCAACCTGGGCGGCTTCACAGGCCTCTGCGATGTACTGGTACACCCACGGATCGGTAACAACGCCCGGCAAGAGCGACTGCGCCGTTCGAATGCGTTCCGCCAGCGCTTTCTGCTCCGGCGCAAAATCCGCACAAAAGCCATCCGGGTCGCGTTCAAAGGCCTCGCATTGTTGAACGATGGCCATACGCTGATCCCTGGGCATGGTGTGCGCCAACTCCACACACAGCCCAAACCTGTCCAGCAACTGGGGGCGTAAATCACCTTCATCCGGGTTCATCGTACCGATGAGCATGAACCGGGCACTGTGGCTATGGCTGATACCGTCGCGCTCAACCACATTAATGCCACGCGCGGCTGTGTCCAAAAGCAAATCGACCAGGTTGTCTGGCAATAAGTTGACTTCATCCACATACAGCACTCCGCCGTCTGCGTCGGCAAATAGGCCGGGTCGGAAAGCGGTTTCCTGTTGGGTCAGAACCTGCTGAAGGTCCAAACTGCCCACCAGGCGATCCTCCGTTGTACTCAAAGGAAGGTTCACAAACGGCAAGCTTTTCCGCTCGGTGATCGGCAATACATCTGCCAGCCCCCGTGCGAGCGTCGACTTGGCGCTCCCGCGTGGGCCCGAAATTACGACGCCGCCAATCCGGGGGTTGATTGCATTCAGCACCAACGCGGTTTTCAGCGGCTCCTGCCCAACGATTGCGGTAAACGGAAACTCAGGCTGGCGCTTGCTCATTACCGATCTGACTTGTCTTGTATGAACGTTGCAGTATCAGGGCGCATAACAATCCGACCGATAACCAGAAAAACAGATTAGTAACCGCTGATATCCAGATGAAGTCGCTGTGCAAAGCCATGAGCGATGCGACGACCGTCGCGTCGGGGTTCTCGAATAACGGCCCGGTGTGTACGGGTACAAACCCATAAGGCAGGACCAACAAAGGGAATGCGAGCACTTTTTTCCAGCGTCGTGCCAAAAATAGCACACCCAATCCAATGGCAACCGACAACACGGCGAATACCCACCACAGCTGGCGGGACATCAGTGCTGGACTGGCCGTACCGGGAATTTCCGGGGGCAACCCGATGGCAGGCGCTACGAACACCACAAGATAACTGCACGCCCCGATAAACAAGCCGTGGGCCGGCGTTAGTCGTAGGCGACCGCGAACATACAGTTGATTCATAACCACCAGAATGATCGCGGAGAAACCAATCGCCGCCAGCACATTCGACAGCGCCGTATACAGCCACCTCTCAGTACCCTCTTCGGGCGCCCAGACATCAGGATCGTGATGGTGATCTGCACTCTCACCTTCGCCATGAGTGTGATTATGGTGAGTGTGCGCAACCTCTGCTGGCGCCTCACTACTTTCAAACTGCTCTGCAGCCAAAAGCGTCGGTGTCACCCCAACCGACTGAACAGCGGTGAGCAACAGACCGGTAATAACGCCAATCAAACAGGCGCCGAAAATTAGCGAACGGAACATTAGAATTTCCTTCAACTTCTGGTTAACAACGCTGTATTTCACTCGCAGGGACAGATCCCCCTACGACACACTGATGTTCAGTGGCAGGGAAACACAAAACTGTGGCGGGTATCGTGTGCCGCGTTGTGCGCGACATCCAGAGGCACAAACCCAACGGCGAAAAGGATAAGAACGCCGAACAGGACAACCGCCCCTTGTTGCAGAAGAGAAGAAACGTTGATCAGAGAGGCCTTAGGCCTCGCCTTTGCAGATGAGACAATAGCAGACATATAATTCCCCAAGTGCCCGCCGCACCGTTGAAGGATTGATAAAATAACAGGCCGGTCTTCGGGCTCAAAGGGCGACAGCGCAGCAATGGCGCCATCGAGCCCTGCTCCTTCCCAGCCGTAGCCGGTGGTATAGCAGGGTTTAACCTTTATTACCGATGCGGGGGCAGCCGTGGGATTGGCCTGGGACCTAACCACACTTCCCGATTATCCCCTGACGTTAGGGGCACCTGTCTTCCAATGGAGCATGCTAAACCATCGGTTTGGCTACCGCAATCGCATCCTGTGTTTAGCCTTTCCTGGGCACAAAGAGTGGCGTGCCGTCTACCTCCACTGCCAACAACTCCTGGTCATAAAGTCTTTCGAGTGCAGACGGCACCAACATCCGTTCGGCTGCCCCCCAGCACGCTTCGCCGTTTGGAAAGAGCAATAACAGGTGATCACACCAGCGGGCAGCCAGGTTGAGGTCGTGCAGACACATAAATACCGAGCGCCCACTGCGCGCCTGCTCCGTCAGCAACTGCAATACCGACACCTGATGGTGCAGGTCCAGATGGTTGGTGGGTTCATCCAGCAGCCAGGTATCGGGCGCCTGTGTCAGCACTGTGGCGATGGCCACACGCTGGCGCTCGCCACCGGAGAGGGTGTTCACCAGGCGGTCGCTCAAGTGGCCCACATCCAGTTGTTCCAGTGCCTGCCGCGCAAAGCGCTCATCCTCCCCCGATTCCATCTGCCAGGGCGACAGCCAGGGGTGGCGGCCAATCAGCGCGGTTTCCAGTACCGTGGCCGGAAAGCCATCCTGCCGTTCCTGGAACACCAACCCCAGTTGTTGTGAAATCCGCCGGCGCCGGAGCCCGGTCAGTGAGTGCTCACCCAAACGGACTTCCCCATGGCGCGGCGCCCGCAGGCCGGCCAGGGTGTGCAGCAGTGTTGTCTTGCCAGCGCCGTTCGGGCCCAGCACGCCCCACATCTGCCCCGGTTTCACCGTGAAGTCCAGGGGCTGGCCGTCGCCCCGGTCGGGAATATCAATGACCAGTTCTTTTGCCCGTAACGGATTCATCAGCGGCTCCGGTACAACAGGTAAAGGAATGTGGGCACCCCCAGCAGGGCGGTAATCACACCCACCGGTAATTGTTCCGGCGCAATAACCACCCGCGCCAGGGTATCCGCCAGCACCAGCAGGGCACCTCCGCCCAGGGCGCAGGCAGGCAGGATCAGGCGCTGGTCGTTCCCCAGCACCAGTCGCAGCATGTGGGGCACCACCAGGCCGACAAAACCGATACTCCCGGCCATGGTGACAGCGGTCGCAGTGAGCAGACTGGCGAGGATATAGATCGTCCACTCCAGAGGTCGCACCGCAACCCCCAAAGCGGCTGCCTGCATAGGCCCGCGCGCCAGTACGTTCAGGCTGCGGCCGAGCGGCACCACCAGCAGGCACACCAGTAACAGGAAGCCCAGAGCCGGCCAGGGCGAACGGGCGTAGGACACATCCCCCATCAACCAGTACAGCATCCCGGGCAGGCGCTGGGCCGGGCTGATGGCCAGCATCAGGGTAATCACCGCGCCCCAGCCAGCGGCCACCACCACACCGGTTAACAACAATCGGGACGGGGTCCAGCTGCCGGTACCGTGGGCCAGGCCAAACACCATCAGGGTCGCCAGCAAGGCACCCGCAAAGGCTGAACCGGAAATGATCAAACCACCCAGTCCGGCCAGCATGGCCAATAACGCGCCCACGGCAGCGCCGCCTGAAAGACCAAGCACATACGGGTCTGCCAGCGGATTGCGCAATAGCACCTGCATCAACGCCCCGGCCACCGCCAGCAGCCCGCCGGTGGCAAAGGCTGACAGGGTGCGGGGCAGGCGCAGTTCCAGCACCAGGGTTTGCTGCAGGTTACTGCCCTCCCCCAGAAGCACCGCCAATACCTGGCCCGGCGCCACGCTGACGCTGCCAGTGCCCACGGACAACACCATGGCCGCCAGGCTGGCCAGCGCCAGGATCAGCAGCGGCTTGAGCAACGGCCGGCTCACCGGTGCAGTCTCCGATCAGCGTTTGGCACGGGCAGTGTCCAGTTTCTGGCAGAACAGTTGTGAACCCTCCAGCATGCGGGGTGTCGGGCGCTGTACCAGGGAGGGTGGGATAAAGTAAAGATTGTCTTTGGCGGTGGCTTCAATACCGGGGAATGCCTCCCAGCGGGTCAGCCAGTGCCGGTTCTCTTCTCCCATGCCACCGGCGAGAATCGCTTCCGGGTTGGCGCCGATCACCGCCTCGGGGCTGATCCGAGGCACCAGCCGTTCCAGGTCACCAAACACATTGACGCCACCACACAGGGTGATCACCTTGCCGATCAGGTGTTTATCGTTCACCGTCATCAGCGGTTCGTCCCAGACCTGATAGAACACCGGCACTGGCTCCGCATTACGGTATTGGCGTTCCAGTTTGGCGATGCCCTGGCGGAAACGTTCGGCTTCTGCGAAGCCTGCCTGTTCGGTGCCAGCCAGGGTGGCCAGCCGTTCAATGGTGTGGGACACCGCCTCGAAGGTACGGGGTTCGATGGAGAACACCGGTAACCCGAGGTCTGCCAACGCCTCAAGTTGCTCCGGCGGATTGCCAGTGACCCAGCCAATCACCAGGTCCGGCTGCAGTTCCATCAGCCGTTCCAGATCCATGCGGGTATGGCTACCCACTGAGGGCACCTTGGTTGCAGCTTCCGGGTAGTCGCTGAAGGACACCACCGCGACCACTTTCTCTCCGGCACCGGCAGCCCAGACCAGTTCGGTGGCCCCGGGGGACAGGGCTGCGATACGACTGGCCGGCTGCTCAAGGCAGACTTCCGTGCCGGTGTCATCGGTAGCACACACTTCCGCAGCAAGAACAGGCGTGTGCCACAAGGCCAGCACGGCTGCGCCGAAGAGCGCCAATGGTCTGGAGACATTCAGCATGAGGTCGTCCGGTTAGTCTGATTCTGGCAATCGTCATTGGCCGCGGCCCCCAGGGAGTATGACGCCGAGCCACCCTTGCGGGCGGATTCAAAGGCTTCCCGCTGTTGCGGCTCGAGCTGGTCCGCCACCCAGTCCATCAGCGGATGGTCGGGGCGGGTATGGCCGCTGCCGGGCAGGCCATGGTCGATGATATTGCCGGCGAAGTCACGGGCCAGGGCGCGACGGGTGAATACATCCGCCTCCCAGAACCCGCGCTTGGCCGCCAGCAACGCAATGGCCTGCATATGAGTCTTGACGTGGACATTGTGCCCATCGGCCAGGAACTCATCCAGACCCAGCCCATGACGATCCTGGAAGTACACTTCATTGATCTCGTCCCACATGCTGGAGCGCAGTACTTGGGGGCTGGTGATCTGCCAGCCCCAGAGGTTGTCGAGGAAATCGCTGCCCATGGTACGGGCCCCGGCATAACCATGCTCCATCAGCGGCGCCAGCCATTGCGGGTTGAGGTTGCGGGCGCGCAGCTCCACCTGCAGGGCGCGCTGAAGCGAGTCCACCCGAGGGTTCTTCGGATCCGCGTACTGCAGCACCCGATTCTGCGGGGGCTCGCCGCGCAGGTGTTCCACCGCGTTGGACAGGCCCCCCTGGAAGTCGAAACCGTCGTCGTTATCCAGCAAACCATAGAGATGGCTGGCCCGCCCCAGATAGGTGTGATTCACCGTGTGCAACTGGCGATCAAAGGCCTGGTGAGCGGGTTCACCCTGACTGCCCTTGCCGTAGACGTGGCCCATGCGGCGGCGGTAGGCATCGCCCAGTTGTGACCGGTCCTGCCAGGCGCCAGTGCGGGTGGAAAGACGGTTAACGCCGGCGCCGTAAGACCCCGGTGCGGTGCCGAACACACGATGGGCAGCCTGGGCGCCGGCATCCCGCGCGGAGGCTCCCGCTGCCATCAGCACCCGCGTATCCGCGACCCAGCGGGCCGCGACGCCGTTAACGGCCAGGGTTTCATTACCGCGTTCGCGCATTTCCACCGGCAGATCCGACAGGGCCTGATCCAACGCTTCCACCATTTCCGGGTGTTCGGCTTCGATGGTGTTCGCCGCCCCGGCCAGAGCGTAGCGGGACGCCAGGTCCAGCCATTCCAACTGGCTCTCATAGAGATCCCGGAACAGTCCGGAGGTGGTAAAGACTACGTTGCGCCGCACCGGGGTATCGGTCTCCGGCCCAGCGGGCAAACGCTCCAGCCCTTTCACGATCCCCCGGCTGTTCCACACCGGGCGAATACCCAGCAGTTTCATGCCAAAGGCGATCATCACCCCTTCGTCCCGCACAGTGTCGGACGCCCAGAGCACCAGGGCATCACTCTCGCCCTGCTGTTTGCTGTTGTCGGCCATGGCTTCTGCCGCCAGCTCGGTGGCCAGGGACCAGGCCACGCGGGTCGGAATCAGGTCATCAGACAGAGCATGGAAGTTGCGACCCGTGGGCAATACCGCGGGAGTTCGCAATGGGTCGTTACCCTGCCCCGGCGCCACAAAGCGGCCCTCCAGCGCGGCGAGGAAGCTCTGGCGTTCGGCAGCCGGGGAAGCCTCCAGGTTCTGTCGCCATTCCGCCTCGGGGGTGCCAGCCTTGCCGGCCATGGAGTCCAGCATGGTGTCCACCATATCCGCACTCCAGTCACGACCGAACACATGCAGCCCCAGGGGCATGAAGTGTTCCTGCATATCGGTGACGTAGTGGCCGGCTTCGTGGACCAGAAGATCGGGGGATAACTCATCCACGGAGACCTCTTCCACCGCCAGCCCCATTTCGCTGGCGATTTCCCGTTCCAGGTCCTCGCTGATATCCAGTACCTGGATTTTCTCCCGCAGCATATCCAGGGCCCGTTCCCGGGTCGGGCTGTCGGGCTCGTTGGCGGACTCCCAGGTTTCCACCAGTTGTCGCAATTCCAACAAGTCATCATAGAGTTCGGTGGCCGCCAGCGGCGGGGTCAGGTGGCTGATCATCACCCCCAGGGCCCGGCGTTTGGCCTGGATGCCCTCGCCCACGCCGTCAACGATGTAGGGATAGATCAGCGGCAGGTCGCCCCCCAGCAGGTCCGGGTAGTCGTCCCCGGTCAGCCCGGCGCGGCGACGGGGCAGGAATTCCCGGGTGGAGTGACGCCCGACGTACACCAGGGCATCCGCCTGATAGTGATCCCGCAACCAGTGGTAGAAGCCCACGTATTGATGGGTAGGCGGGAAGGTGGTGTTGGCGTGCAGCAGTTCCTCGTCCACTTCCCAGCCCCGGGGCGGTTGCGGGCCGATATAGATGTTGCCGAATCGCAGGCCGGGAAAGATCAGCCGGTCGTCCACCACCATGGACTGCCCCGGCGCCTCGCCCCAGCCTTTGAGGCCGGGTATGCCGGTATTCGCCAGTGCATCCCGACGGGCCTTCAGTTCATCCTGGTGACCACCCTCGTTCAGCCGACGCTGCCAGAGCGTTTCGTATTCATCCAGCCGGGTCAGGGCGTTCTTGCGGTTGGGGTGCTGGACGTGCTCAATCAAATGGCGCAGGTCGCGGATGCCCCGGTTCAGCAGCCCGGTCGCCAGGTCTTTCTCACCCATGCCGTGGGCCTGTTCCAGTCGCTCGTGCAGGTAGCCCAGGGGGCCGTGGGCCATTTCCTGCTGGACCACCGCCGGCAGGGTCTCCAGGTAGCGCCGGTAGGTGTCGCTGTCCATGGAGGCCACCTGCCCGGCCATCTCCCTCAGGGCCCGGGGATCATCCGGCAGGCTCACGCCGCGCTGCTGGATCAGGTCTGTGAGCGCTTCCGGGCTGTCCGGCAGCGGGCCGGTGGCGTAGCCTTCATCCTTGAGCCAGGTCAGCATTTCGTAGAGGGAGGCGGGCACATCCAGATTGTCCGCACCAATGTTCTGGCGCCCCGGCGGGTGGTTGTAGTAGATGATCGCCACGCGCTTGTCGGCGTTGTCCTTGGCTTGCAGAACCTGCCAGCGCTTCAGGCGATCAGCCACGGCTGCCACCCGGTCAGGCACCGGTTGTGTCAGGGTCAGGGCCACGCCGGTGTGTTCGTCAATCACTTCCGGTTCGGCCGTGGCCAGCACCATGGGCTGGCTGACACCCTGGAGTTCCGGCATCGCCAGTTTGTAGTGCACCTTGTCCGCCGGGATGCCATCCACCGACAGTTGCCACTGGTTGGCGGTGCGGGAGGCCAGTCGCAGGCCCTTGATGACCGGCACATCCAGCTGGGTCAGTGCTTCGGTCACCTGGCGCCGGCCCTCACCGCCGCCAATGGTGAAATCCTGCAGGCTGATGATGCCGGACAGAGTAGCCGGCCCAACAGCGTTACCCAGGGTACGTACCGCTTCCAGGCTGGCCCCGCCCCAGCGGGACAGTATCGCAAAGCACCGGATCTCCCGCGCTTCCAGGGCGGCACAGGCGGCATCCAGCAGGGCCCGGTCTCCGGGGCGGTCGCCGCTGTCCAGATCCAGCAGGGTAACCACGGGGCCGGGTTGCAGCTCCAGATCCCCGGCATCCTCCACGGCTTCCCCGTTACGGTAGTAGCGAACCAGTGCCCGCGGTGGTAGGTCGGGCACGGTCAGGTCATGGCCAGCCTGCACCAGCAACCAGCGCAACAGGCCATCCAGATGTTGCGGCGTGCGGCCCTGATACAGGGCCCGCCCGTCCAGCCAGGGGGCTTGTTGCGGAAACTGGTGGCGCAAGGCCGTCCGGTGGGCCTTCACATCAGCACCCGGCTCCGGGGCTTTCATCAGGTCGTTGAGGGAGGAGGCATCCAGTCCGTCCAGTACCGCCCGGCCTTCCAGCCGGGACAAACGGGTCAGGGCACGGTCGCCGTTGACGGCGAGTATCGGAAACGAGCGCTCCGCCGCCTGATCCCGAACCGCCTGTTCAAGCCGGCCCACCTGATCGCCGAAGACCGCCGCCAGCAGCAGTGCATCGGCCCCGCCTACCAGCTCATCCAGTGCCTGGTTGTCCAGGGCGGCCAGTTGTTCCGGCGTTCGCAGTACCACCCGGTGATCCGGATTGGCGGCCAGGAACCGCTCTGCTCCGGCGGCCATTTCCGCCGCCGAGCGTTCCGAGACCACGCCAACAACGGTGGCACCGAACACCGGAGGCGAGAGCAATAGTGCCAGCCCCAGGAGAAAGGCAAATACCGGGCGGTGAATGATCCGATCTGGCCGTGTGTTGTTCATACCCTTGCCTCTCCGTGGTCGATCAGATGTCGTAGCGTATGGTCAGCATCGCGGTGCGACCGGCGGCTATGTATGAGCTTCCATCTGAACGCTCCGCTGTGGCGTATTCCCGGTCCAGCACATTGTCCACCGTCAGGTTGGTGGTCCAATGGCTGTCAATCTGCCATTTCGCCCGCAGGTCCCAGGTGGTGAAGCCAGCGATGCGGTTCTCATTCTCGGCATCGTCATAGCGATAGCCCTGCCCCTTCACGGTAGTACCCAGGGAAACCCGGCCAAAGGCCCGGTCCACATCCACCCGGAACTGCTTGCCGCTACGGCGACGAATGCGGTTGTCGGTCTCCTCGTCCCGGGGGTCGATTACTGAGGCGGCAGCCTGCACGGTCCATTCGTCCAGTTCCAGGCCAGCGCTGAGCTCGGCACCCCGGATACGCGCCTCGTTCACATTGAACGGTGCGAATCGTCCGTCCTTCATGGTGAACACAATCAGGTCATCGGCGTCAGTCTGATAAATGGCCGCATCCCAGTACCAGTAGGCGTACTGCCCGCCAATGCCCAGCTCCACGCTGCCGGCGGTTTCCGGCTGCAGGTCCGCGTTACCGAAACCAGGGAAGTAAAGATCGTTGAAGGTGGGGGCACGGAAGGACGTGCTGTAACTCACCCGGGCCCGATGGTTCCGATCCAGATCAATGCCCATGGCCACTGCGCCGGTTTCCTCGCGACCAAAGGCCTCGTTGTCGTCCGCCCGAAGGCTCAATTGAAAGTCCGTGGGGCCGAAATTCAGCAGGGCCTGACCAAAAATAGCGGCGTTGGTGCGGCTCGATTCGTCGTATTCCGTGGTGCTTTCGACCTCATCCACCAATAGCTCGCCCCCAACGATGTATTCGTGACGACCGATGCTGATCTGGTTCTCCCAGCGGGCGCTGCGGGTTTTGGTATCAAAGGTGCTGTTGCCGAAGGTATCGCGGTTATCCGATTCGTCGAGGGATTCCGCCAGCAGGATGCGGCTGCGCCAGTAGTCGCTGATGGGGGTGTCCAACCGGAAACCGAGGGTCTGGATGGCGAAGTCGGTATCACCGCCCTCGAATTCGGTATTGCCCTGGGCGCGCATGAGGACAATGCCAGCCTCACCGCCGGAGTCAAACTGGTGGGCGACGGATGCGAGGGCAGAGGTGTTTCGAAAACCTTTGTCTTCGCCGCCTTCCACGATCGCGGTGCCATCGGTTTCCAGATGGCTGGCGCTCAGGCTGTATTTCATGCTGCCTTCTGTACCGGCGGCCCCGGCAATATACTCCTGCGTGTTGAAATTGCCGCCACCGGCCTGAACCCAACCCTCATGACCGGTCGGCGCACTGTGGGTGAACGCCTGGATAACGCCGCCAACGGCATCGGCACCGTAAAGATTGCTGCGGGAGCCCCGCACAATTTCCACCCTCTCAATCATCTGCGGCGGGAAATACTGCCAGGCGGCACTGCCGCTGGTGGCCGAGCGCAGGCGCACGCCATCCACCATGAACACGGTGGATTCGCTGCCGGTACCCCGGGTGTACACACTGATGTTCTTGCCGAAAGAGCCATTGCTGGTGATGTCCAGGCCCGGCTGACCTACCAGCAGTTCCTCAAACGTCTGGGGCTGCAGGCGTTCGATGGCCTCCTGATCGATCACGGTAACAGAGGAATCGCTTTCGCCCCGGGTTTTTGGACCCAGGGTCGCGGTGACCACAATCGGGTCCAGCGTGGATTCGGAAGCTTCATCCCCCAGGGCGGGCTGGGCTGTGATCAACAGGGTTGCCGCAGACAGGGTAGCGGTCGATAGTGCGTACTTCATCTCAACGTCCTCATACTCGTGCACGCCCGCACGAATGGATTGGGTAATGACGTCGGGGCAGGCAATCGGGTAACGGGAGAAGAAGCAGGTGGTCGGGGAGCATCCAGGTCGGGTTGGAGTAGCCGGCACCTGCCACACTGTCGCCCACCGCAACATCTGGCAATTCCAGGCCGGTCTCCGGGCTTATGAGCGGTCTGCCTCAGACAGACCCGGGTGATCGCCTTCCCATACCCTCAGGGGGTACAGTGGCGCATTCGATCACCGTTAACTCAATTACCGTTGCGGGGGCAGCGCTGGACTCTCACCGGCTTCCCGTTTCACCCCTGTGTCGCTTTGCACGGGGCACCTGAAAAAGTGCGGGAAGGCTAGCAATCGGTTAACGATTGGTCAATGACATTCGGCAAGCCGCCAAAGCCTGCGACAGTCGTTCCCACTCCGCTTCGGAACCGGGCAGCCCAAACCGCAGAGCCGGCGGGTGATCGAACCGACGCACCAAGATGCCGTGCCTGGCCAGCCCATCCGTCAATTCCGCCGAGCGTGGGTGCTCAACATATCGAAATAAACGCGTACCGCTGGAGCCATGCAGCCCATAAGACGCCAGTAACCGCCCCAGCCGCTGACTGTCTGCCAACAATCGCTCGGCAGTCGAGGCCTGCCAGCGTTCATCCGCCATGGCCAGCCGCATCACGTAACGGGCGGGACCACTCACCGTCCAGGGACCAATCGTGCTTCGCAGGCGTTCAGCCAGTTCCGGCCCGGTCAGCACCGCGCCAGCCCGCACACCCGCCAGACCAAAGAACTTACCGAGAGAACGCAATACCACCAGGCCTTCCCGTCCGGTCGCAGACCCCAGGCTCAGCTCCGGACAGCCGTCAACAAACGCCTCATCGACGATCAGCCATCCGCCCCGGCGTTGCAGCCGCTGGTGCCAGCGCAGCAGACGCTCCGGTTCGACGGTCTCTCCGGTGGGATTGTTGGGGTTGATGCACACCAGCACATCCAGATCGTCCAGCCAGGATTCGTCCTCACCGGCCACCTGTGTCCAATCCAGGCTGACCACCTGATGCCCGGCACAGGACCAGCTATGACCGTGCTCCCGGTAGCCGGGGCTGGGAACACCGACACGGCACGAGGGGCGCAACCGGGGCAATGCCATGATTGCCTCCTGGCTGCCAGCCACCGGCACGCAGGCAGCGTCAGCGGGAGCGCCCGCCCACTGCCGCACCAAGGTTTCCAGGCCATCGTCCGGTTCCGGCAACCGCTGCCAGACCTCCGGCGGCAGATCCGGCACCGGCCAGCCATGGGGATTGATACCCGTAGACAGATCAAGCCACTGATCGCGGGGAATGCCGCAGCGTTTTGCCGCTGCATTGAGTCGTCCGCCATGTTCCGGTGGCGTCATGGTCATATCCCTACGCTCCACAGAAGGCCTGCCACGGCAAACAATGCAAGCACGCCAAGCCACAGCCAGACACCCAACCACACCAGGCGGAGCGCACCGTCCACTGTGTCCGCGCTGGCCGCCGGTCCCTGTCCCAGCACCGGTCGCTGTTTTACGCCATTCGCATAAGGCGAAGGGCCGCCCAATGACACCGCCAGGGCTCCGGCACCGGCGGCCATCACCGACCCGGCATTCGGGCTGTCCCACTGAGGGGCCTGGGTCCGCCAGCAACGCCAGGCCAGGCGGGTGTTGCCAAGCAAGGCATAGGTCAGTGCCGTCAGACGGGCGGGCACCCAATTCATGACATCATCCAAGCGGGCGGCCACCCGCCCGAAATACAGATAACGTTCATTGCGATAACCCCACATGGCATCCAGCGTGTTCACCATTCGGTGCAGCAATACCCCGGGAATGCCCGCCACCAGAAACCAGAACAAACTGGCAAACACCGCATCCGCCCCGTTTTCCAGCATCGACTCGCTTGCCGCCGCTGCCACGCCCTGTTCATCTAACGCACTCGCGTTACGGCTGACAATCCGGCCAACCTGTTCTCGTGCAAGCTCAAGGTCGCCGCTATGCAACGCATCCGACACCGCCCGACCATGCTCCATCAGCCCTCTGATCGACAGTGCAAGGTACAACACCAAAGTTTGCAGCAGCAGATACACCCATCCATTCAGCGTCCATCGCAATAGCTCGGCCACCATCAGCACTGGCAGCACCAGGATTAATACGCCCAGCAGCCCCCATGATATTGACCGACCTTTATGCATCGGCGACCGGTTCAACCACCGTTCCACCAATCCCACCAGACGTCCGAACCCTACCAGCGGATGCCAACGGCGAGGTTCGCCAAGCCAGCGATCCAGAAGCACAGCAATAAGGCAAACAATCATGGGGAATACCAAGGCGTTCAAATTGGCGGCATCTCTCTTAAATAGACAAACTTGGGAGCAAGGAATTGGTTGGGTAGGGCTCTCCAAAACACGCTGTGAATACATCCCTGTAAGCTCCGCTCCGCCATCCATGGCTCCGCAGGGTTTTGGAGAGCCCTACCCAACCAATTCCCCAGACTATGGGCGTTCTTGATCAGGCAGGAGTTTACCCGAGTCACCGTCGGCCTTGACACCTTTTCGAGTGGGGTAGACCATTCCCTGTTTTCATTGGCTAGGAATCATTCATGCCTTCTCTGCCTCCAAGCTGGACCCAGCAGCCACCGAAACCAGATACGCTCCGGATCCGACAAGCAACGGATCGCCAGCAGGTTCTAACCAAGCCACCGGGTTCTCTGGGGCAACTGGAACAACTGGCGGTACAACTGGCTGGTCTGCAGAGAGCTGAACAACCAACGGTGGATCCCGTACGAATCACCGTATTTGCCGGCGACCATGGCGTGTGCGAGGAAGGCGTGTCTGCGTTCCCGCAGGAAGTGACAGCACAGATGATCGGCAACTTCGCAGGCGGTGGCGCGGCCATCAGCGTGATGGCAAAACAGCTGGATGCGTCGCTGGAGGTAGTTAATCTGGGCACTGTGGGCGAGGTGCCAGTGTTACCCGGTGTCCGGGACGAACAGATCGCCCCGGCGACGGCCAACCTGGCGGTGACCAACGCGATGACCGAGGCCCAGGTGTGTGCCGCGCTGGCCAGTGGCGACGCGGCGGCCGAACGTGCCGCCAACGCCGGATGCCGGCTGTTTATTGGCGGCGACATGGGCATTGGTAATACCACCAGTGCCGCTGCCCTGGCCTGTGCTCTGCTGAACGAAGCTCCAGAACAACTGGTCGGTCCCGGAACAGGTTTGGACACGGCGGGGATTTCCCGCAAAAGTCAGGTGGTGGCCAGGGCACTGAAACGACACGGTGACAGCACCGATCCTTTGACAGTACTGACCTCTCTTGGCGGCTTTGAGATTGCCGCGCTGACCGGGGCGATTCTGGGTTGCGCGGCGCGGGGCATTCCGGTGCTGGTGGATGGTTATATTGTCTCGGTCGCGGCGCTGTTGGGCGTGCATCAGCAGCCCGCGCTGCGGGATTGGCTACTGTTCGCCCACCGCTCGGCGGAGCCCGGGCACGCCAGGGTTCTGGAAGCCCTGGATGCGAAGCCCCTGCTGGATCTCGGCATGCGCCTGGGCGAAGGCAGTGGCGCGGCAGTAGCCGTGCCCCTGCTGAGGGCCGCCTGCGCCCTGCACAACCACATGGCGAGTTTTGCCGATGCCGGCGTGACCAATAAGGACGTTGCGTTATGAACACCGGAATCACCACGATCATTGATCTGATCCGCCACGGCGAGCCCGCCGGTGGCCCGATGTTCCGGGGAAGTCAGGACGATCCACTCAGTGAAACGGGTTGGCAACAGATGCGTGGCGCCCTTTCAGAGAACGATACCTGGAGCCGTATCATTACCTCACCGCTGATGCGGTGCCGCGAGTTCGCTGAGCAATTGGCATCTGAACGGGGGATTCCCCTGGAGCAGGACGAACGCCTGCGGGAAATCAGTTTCGGAGCCTGGGAAGGCATGACCGCCGACACCATCCTCGCTGGCGCCCCGGAGGCGCTGGCCCGGTTCTGGCGCGACCCGGTCGCGCATCCGCCCCCCGGCGGCGAACCCATGGCGGAATTTCACGCCAGGGTCCGAGAGGCGTGGCATCACTGGTGTCGTGAAGCTGCAGGACAGCGTGTTCTGGTGGTGTGCCATGGTGGCGTGATCCGTATGATACTGGCCGAGGTTATGGGCATCCCCCTGACGCGCTCCTTCTCGGTCCTGGCGGTTCCCTATGCCTGCCGCAGCCGCGTACGCATTGATCATTCCGATCACGGCGTACTCAGCAGCCTGCAGAGCCACGGGGTCTGACGCCCGTTACTCCTCGAGCTCCTTTAACCACAGCGGCAGCCCGGCAACGCTCATCACTACCTGGTCACAGGTGGCCGCAAGCGCCTGGTTCAGCCAGCCCAGCTCATCGCAGAACCGGCGGGTCAGCGGGTCCATACCGATGGTGCCCAGCCCCACTTCGTTGCTGACAATGGCGACACTGCCGGGATAGCTCCGCAACGCCTCCAGAAACGCTTCGCGCTCGCGGTTGAAGGTCTCCTCGCCGGCAAACAGCAGATTGCTGACCCAAAGGCTCATGCAGTCGATCAACAGGAAAGGTGGAGAGGTCTCGCCCCTGTGGGTCTCCAGGACACTGGCAAGCCGCAGCGGTGCTTCCGCCAGCCCCCAGTGATCCGGGCGGCTGTCCACATGCCGTTTCACCCGCTGCGCCATTTCCTCATCCCCCACCGTGGCCGTGGCAACGTAGACCACCGCACCGCCGGATTCGGTGGCCAACTGCTCCGCCAGCGCGGTTTTTCCCGAGCGAATGCCTCCCATAACGAGAGTTCTTGATACGCCCATGCATGCTCCTTCGAATCCGTAGATGTGATCAAAAAATGGCCCAATGTGACGCAGTTCACATTTATTCAATATGCTACAAACTATCACGTTATCCCGGAGAAGGGTCTTTCCGGGCGACCACAACAATAATTGAAATGCCTCAACAATAAAAAACGATTTGCCGGGCAACCGGTAATGACGACGAATGAGAGGTTCACATGAACAATAAGAAACGCCCCATGCGTACAGCATGGGCATTGGCTGGCGCGCTATTGATCACCGGATGTGGCGGCGACTCCGGTGGCAGCGACGATGCCAACCCAGCCCAGGGACCATCGACATCCCCCGAAGATTCAACCGTCGCTTCCGATCAGGATACCTTCCGGGAAGCCCCCACTCTTGACCGCTACAGTTTCGCCAACGGCTGCTACACCCTGGAAGCCGAAGGCAACTACCTGAGCGCCGACCCTCAAACTGGCCACTACTCTGTCACCACAGACGCCACTCAGGCCACACCGTTCCGGCTGCGCCCGACCCGACTCGGGGCCTACCTGTTGATGTCCGGGTATCAGCGCAACAGCGGGGAAACCGGCCAGTTCGAACTGCTGGGCATCAGCGATCCCGCCGGCGAATTTCTGGATGAGGCCGGTAACTTTATCGGCGAGATCAGTTACCTGGTCGCCGGGCTGGGCGACACCACGAACCTGGTGCTCGACCCAGTTTCTCCGCTGGGTGACGCGCTCCGCGCCATTGGTGAAAGCCTGGAATTCACCGGCGACCAGATCGGAGACACCACCGTGAATCCCGCCCTGGCGATGGTAGCCGAGCCCAGCGATCTGGCGGTATGGCAACTTCAGCGCCAGGGAGAGGAGCAACAATACACCCTGGCGTCCGATGTCACCGGCCTGATGCTGTCCGCCCGGGATGACGGGCTCGCACTGGTCTCCCCCTCGGCCATTGATAAGTCCGGCAGCTTTTCCCTCACGGAAGCCTCCGGCTGCGACACCTACCCGGAAGCGGAACTGAACGCGGAAATTCTCGATTCGCAGGGGCCTGCGACCTATCTCAAAGAGGTGGACCGTTTCCGGAATGTGAAAGGCATCGACAAGGACGATGTCTTCGGTTTTGTCGACACCCATTCCCACATCTCGGCCTATGAATTCATCGGCGGACGGGTCAATTACGGCGCTCCCTTTCACCGCTTCGGGGTGACTCACGCGCTGCACGACTGTGAAGCCGTCCATGGCCCCTGGGGCGCGACCGGCTTTGTGGAGCTGGCCACCAGCGGTATCGGCCTGCACGACACCCAGGGCTGGCCCACGTTCAATGACTGGCCCAGGTACAACTCCCTGCAACACCACCAGAGTTACTACCGCTGGATGGAGCGAGCCCACCTGGCGGGCATGAAAATCCTGGTGAACCACCTGGTGCACAACGAGATTCTCTGTCGCATCAACCCGCAGAAAGAGAACGACTGTGACCCCATGGAATCCATCCTGCTGCAGATTCAGCGCATGTACGAGATGCAGGACTACATCGATGCCCAGCATGGCGGCCCGGGCGCAGGCTGGTTCCAGATCGTCACCAGCCCGGCTCAGGCCCGTGAGGTGATCGATAACGGCAAACTGGCCGTGGTGCTCGGCATTGAGATGTCGAAGGTCTTCAAGTGCGGCGAATTCCTCGGCGTGGCCGAATGCACCCGGGAGGAGATCGTGGAACGGCTGGATCAGTTCTACCAATTGGGGGTCCGTAACATCTTCCCGGTTCACAAGTTCGACAACGCCTTTGGCGGGCACCTGCCGGACCTGTCCACCGGCATTGGTATCGGCCCCATTCTCTATGCCGGGAATATGCTGGAAACCGGTCACCCGGTGGAGTTCGAGCAGTGCCCCGAGAACGTGGAATACACCGGAGGCGAGCCTGACCAGAACGCCGACCTGCAGCCTTTCGGCCTGTTCGATCAGTTGCTGTACCAGATGGACTACCTGGGCGAGCGTTTTCCGGAAACCCCGGAGGAAATGGCGGCACTCGATCCGCGCCGTGGCACCGATCAGCTCTGTAACCGGCGCGGTCTGAGCGATCTTGGCGACTTCCTGATCGAGGAACTGGTGCGCCGCAAGATGATGATCGAAACCGACCACATCAGCCGCAAGGCCGCCGCGCGGATCCTGGAGATTACCCGGCCGCTGGACTACCCGGTGATCAACAGCCACGGCAGCTGGGGCGGCACCGAAGCGCTGCGGGATCGTATCGCGGCCCAGGGCGGCATTACCGCCTCTTTTGGCGGCACCCGTGAAGACTGGGTACGCAAATTGACCCGGGATGGCAATCGTCCGCGCCATGACGATCTCAAGGTCGGCCCGTTCGGTGGCGCCGGCTTCGCTTCGGACGTCAACGGCATAGCACAGCTGGCGGCCAATCCGGGCACCACCGAGGACGAAGCCAGCCTTTACCCGTTTACCTCCATCGACGGGCGAGTCCGCTTCGATGTGCAACGCACCGGGGATCGGGAATTCAGCCTCTACGATGGCCGCGGCGTGGCCCATTACGGCCTGTACCCGGACCAGATCGAAGACATGATCCGCAACAGCGATGCCGATCCCCAGCAGATTGATGACGCCGTCAACCAGCTGTTCACTTCCGCCGAAGCCTATCTGCGGATGTGGGAACGGATTGAACGCGCGCCGCTTTAAAAACAACAAAAAGAACAAGGACAGAGCCATGACATCTACAACACCTCAAAACCACAGACGCCCCTGGCGCTCCGCCCTGATTCCCCTGGCGACGGCCACGCTGCTGCTTGCCGGCTGTCTCGGCGGCAGCGGCGGATCGTCGGATTCGGCATCAGCCAGCGACGGTTCCGGCAACAACGTGGCCGGGGACCAGGTTGACCGCTTCAGCGATGGTCGCACCTTCCGGGTAGAACCCGGCCCGGATGCCACCCACGACATGGTCAACGCCATGATCCAGCTCCGCCCCGGCGACACCCTGGCGTTCGGCTGTGGCTTTATCGAACTGAACCACGGCCTGCTGATTCAGGCCACCGAAGATGTGCTGATCAAGGGGTGTGGCAAAGACAGCACCGTGCTGTCCTTCCGCGACAGCGATAACGTCACCGGTCTGGAGGCCCTCAACGTGCGCGGTATTACCGTGCAGGATCTGACCATTGCCGACTCACCGGGGGACGCTTTCAAACTCAAGGGCGTGAAATGGGGCACGCTGCTCAACGTGCGCGCCATCTGGTCCGGCGGTGGCGACCCCATCACCGCCAGTAACTACACGGATCGGCTGCACGTGCAGTGCACCAATCCGCCGCTAAACGAAGGCGACCCGACACCGGATTACATCCCCAGCTCCGCCAGCGGTCGCTACGGCATCTACCCGGTGGAGTCCGAGAACATCCTGGTGGATAACTCCGAATCCGTAGGCGCGTCCGATGCCGGCATCTACGTCGGCCAGACCAACACCGCCATCATCCGCAACAGTCGCGCCGTGTATAACGTCATGGGCTTCGAGATCGAGAACGTCCAGGGTGGTGAGTACGACAACAACCTCGCCGAGTGCAACACCGGCGGCTTCCTGATCTACGACCTGGAGAACATCACCCAGTACGGCGACACCTCGGTGATGCTCAACAACCTGGCCCGCAATAACAACACCTACAACTTTGCCCACAGCGGCCTGGTGTCCGCCGTGCCCCGGGGCACCGGCTTCATCACCCTGGGCTATGACAACATCGAAGTATTCAACAACACCTTCGAGGACCACAGCACCGCAGCAGTGATCTATACCAGCTACGAGCTGATCGACGGCAAGGACAAAACCTCGGACAAGAAACTGGACCCGTACACCGAAGGTCTTCATATCCATAACAACGTGATGCGGAATTCCGGTTACGACCTGCCGCCGCCCAACTTTGAAAAGGTGCTGCTGGAAGGCCAGGTGGAAACGGTGCTGCCCACCCTGATCGGCCTGAAAAACATCACCAACCCCGGCAAGGGCGCCCACATCATCTGGGACGGCCTGCTGGATGATCTGGACGAGGACTGCCCCTACCCGGTGGACGCCAACGGTGATCCCGTCCCGGCGGATGAGAACGGCAAACCGATCCACACCAATGAGCACCCGAACCCGTCGTGCCACTACAACGTCTACAAGTTCAACGCCAACGGCGAGCGCAAGCTGCCTCAGTGGGGCTCGTGCTTCCACGATAACGATTTGGCCGCGGACAGCCAGGCCTACATGAACTTCCACGGCACCCAGGGGCTGGAACTGGTACTGGCGGCGGCTGAACAGGACCCCAGCATTCTCACTCTCGAAGGCCTGCAATCGGTGCTGGAAGGGCTGACAGGCGTCGTTGCCGACACCGACAAGTCGGTTCACGACTGCCAGGCTCGCTTT
This sequence comes from Marinobacter alkalisoli, assembly GCF_045449795.1. Taxonomy (NCBI): domain Bacteria; kingdom Pseudomonadati; phylum Pseudomonadota; class Gammaproteobacteria; order Pseudomonadales; family Marinobacteraceae; genus Marinobacter; species Marinobacter alkalisoli. The sequence goes on along the minus strand of NZ_JBJJLB010000027.1, from coordinate 188,664 downwards.
GGCAAGGTACTGCCGTCGCTGCCCCGGGTGGACATCCCGCCGTTCGAACCCAGCGGTGCCATCGATCCGGCCCCCAGCGAGGAATACGTCAACCGGCTCTGCAGCAAACGCGGCAAGCCGGGCAGCGTCAACCGGGATGCCCTGGAAGTGAACTGCCCGACGCTGGACCAGTACAACCTGTTTGCCGATCCTCACGATCCCCGCAGCACACCCAATGACGGCGGCGTGCCGTTCGTGCTCAACAGCAAGCTGTTCTCCGACTACGCCACTAAATACCGGGTCGCCTTCGTGCCGCCGGGCACCAAAGCGGTCTACGTGGATGGTCAGGGCGGCAGCAACGTCAATGGCAGCATCCACTTCCCCACCGGTACCGTGATTGCCAAGACCTTCGCCTTTACCGATGAGAGCGAGGGCACCGAAGAACTGGTGGAAACCCGCCTGCTGATCAAACGGGTCAGCGAGAGTGGCAAGGCGTTCTGGGATGGCCCTACGTACATCTGGGAGGAAGACAGAGAAAGTAAACCCGTGGCGAAACTCGCCCTGGGCGGCGGTACCCGCGCGGTGAGCTGGCATTACCAGGATCAGATTACCGGCGAGCTGATGGCGGGCAGCACGGAGAACTACGCCATTCCCAACGCCAACCAGTGCATCACCTGCCACAGCAACGATGACGTGGAATCCGGCAGCGCCCCCATTGGCCCGAAACCCCGCAACCTGAACCGGGCTTATGCACCGGAATCTGCCTTCATGGGCAGCAGCGGTCAGGGTGGTTTCCCCCGGGTCAATCAGCTGAAATATTGGCAGGATCAGGGCATTCTCACCAATGTGCCGGACCTGCAGATTGATGGTCGCGGCATTGCCACCAACATCGAACGCCTGCCCCACTGGAATCTGGCCGGTGACAGTGGCGAAACCGCTGGGTCCGACGCCGATGTGGAAGCCCGCCTGCGAGCCTACCTGGAGGTGAACTGCCAGCACTGCCATAACGACCGCGGCGCCGCGTCCAACACCGGGTATTACCTGGACCACTACCGTGACGTCGACGCCGGCTACGGCATCTGCAAGAAACCCACTGCCACCGGCGGCGGTTCCTGCGGTCGCCAGCACATCGTAGTGCCGGGCGACGCTGACAGTTCCATCGTCTCCTGCCGCGTCACCGACAGCAGCGATCCCCAGCGGCGCATGCCACCCATCGCCCGCAGCGTCACCCACATGGAAGGCGTGGAGCTGATCAATTACTGGATCAACAACGTGGTGGACAGTGACTACGCCAATGGCGATGCCTGCAGCAACGGCAGTATCTTTCAGTCGCTGAACTGAGCGCGCCGGGGCAGTCTGGAATGGCTGCCCCGGTTCTCATCCGGCTTTCGTGGCCCTCTCCGTTCCTCACTGCTATATTGCTTCCTGAGAACGCCAAACGTGACCGCTGCTCAGGGAGACTTCATGCAGGCAGAGCTTATCGACATCCGCAACCATCTGGCCCAGCATGCGCCCTTTGACGAGATGCCGGAAGAGATGCTTGATAAGGTGGTTTCAAGCATCGAGATTTCCTACTTCCGTGCGGGCACGCCCATCCTGGAAATTGGCCAGCGCAATAGCTGGCTGTTCTACGTGCGCAGCGGCGCCGTGGAGGTCTATCGTCGGTCTGGTGAACTTTACAGCCGGATGGGCGAAGGCGAGTTCTTTGGCCAGTTCGGATTGCTGATGCACAAGACCGTACGTTTCCCCGCCAAAGCGATTGAAGACTGCCTGATCTACCGGATTCCTGACACCGTTTTTCAGTATTTGTGGGATAACGACGAGAACTTCGCCGATTTCGCCGACACCGAGGGCCGAAGCCGACTGCGCTCCGCCCTCTCCCGCCGGGAAAAGTCCAACCAACTAATGACCGCGAAAGTCACCCGCCTGATCGCACGGAAACCGGTGACCGCGCCCTGCACCGTGCGTCTTCAGGAAGCCGCACGCATCATGACCGACCAGGGCGTATCGGCACTGCTGCTGATGGACGAGCAGGGTGATAAACCGAAACTCAAGGGCATCATCACCGACCGGGACCTGCGCACCCGTGCCGTAACCGAAGCGCTACCCTCGGAAACGCCGATCAGCGAAATCATGAGCGACGACCCGATCACCACCCGCGCGCGAAGCTTTATCTTCGAAGCCATGCTCACCATGCTGCACAACAACGTGCACCACCTGCCCGTGATGGAAAACGACGAAGTGCGCGGCGTGATTGCCCTCTCGGACATCGTCAAGTATGAGAGCCAGAGCAGTCTGTTCCTGGTCAGCAACATATACCATCAGCAGGACGTCAAAGGCCTGAAAAAGATCAGCCACGAGGTTCGCGACAGCTTTGTGCGCATGGTGAACGAAGATGCCAACTCCCACATGATCGGCAGCGCCATGGCCGGTATCGGCCGCAGTTTCACTCAGCGCCTGCTGGCGTTAGGCGAAGAGAAGTTGGGCCCGCCACCGGTGCCCTACTGCTTCATGGCCCTGGGTTCCATGGCGAGGGACGAACAGTTGGTGGTAACCGACCAGGACAACGCCATGATCCTGGACGACAGCTTTGTGCCGGAAGAGCACGACAAATATTTCCTGGCGCTGGCGAAATTCGTCAGCGACGGTCTGGCTGCCTGCGGCTACACCTACTGCACCGGCGACATCATGGCCACCAACGAAAAGTGGCGCCAGCCCCTGAAGGTCTGGAAATCCTACTTCATGGACTGGATTGACAACCCCAAGGCGGAAGCCCTGCTGAACAGCAATATCTTCTTCGATCTGGACGGTATCTACGGGCGAACCGAATATGCCGAGGAGTTGAAAACCCTCGTGGCGGAGAAAGCGAGCCATAGCCAGCGCTTCCTGGCCATGCTCGCTCGCAATGCCCTGAACCGCACACCACCGCTGGGCTTTTTCCGCACATTCGTGATGGAAGAGAACGGCAAACAGAACAAGACTTTCAACCTGAAGCGTCGAGGTACCGCGCCGGTCTCGGACCTGATCCGTGTCCATGCCCTTGCTTGCGGTTCACGGGCCCAGAATTCTTTCAATCGCCTCAAGGCCATCGCCGAAACCAAGCTGATTCCGGAAGACGGCGTGGGTAACCTGCGGGACGCCCTGGAGTTCATTTCCATCGTCCGCATCCGCCACCAGGCTCTGGCCATCGAGGCCGGACGAGAGCCGGATAACAACGTCCGCCCGGAGGACCTTTCTCCCTTCGAGCGCAGTCATCTGAAAGACGCGTTCCAGGTGGTCAGTAACGCCCAGAAATTCCTGAAGTTCCGCTACAACGCACCGGTGGGTCGGCATGGCTGATGATCCGATAACCCCGATCACCGGAACCGACGAGTCATGGCCCGAACTGTTCGGGACACTGGCAAGCGAGTCCAGGGACCCCCGGCTCAAGGCCTACTACGAAGCCGGCTGCGTCGCCCCGGATACGCCGTTGTCCGAAGCTCCACTGGTCGCCCTGGATTTTGAAACCACCGGGCTGGACCCTGACGAGCATTCCATTGTCTCCATTGGCCTGGTGCCGTTTTCCCTTGATGGTATCAAGCTCGGCGCAGGCCGCCACTGGGTGGTCCGGCCGCAGCTCCCCCTGCATCAGACCTCAATCACCATTCACGGCATCACCCACACGGATATCGACAAGGCACCGGATTTGAGTGACGTCCTGGATGAGATACTGGCGGCCATGGCGGGAAGGATTGTGGTGGTTCACTATCGCAACATTGAACGACCGTTCTTCGATGTGGCCATGAAGTGGCGACTGAACGAAGGCATCCGTTTTCCGGTCATCGACACCATGGCGATCGAGGCACACCTGTATCCCAACCGCCGGCCAACACGGTGGCAAAAGCTGAAGGGCATGAAACCGGTGTCCATCCGCCTGGCTGACAGCCGGACCCGTTACGGGCTGCCCCACTACCCGCCCCATAACGCGCTGATTGATGCCATTGCCACGGCGGAGTTACTGCAGGCCCAGATTCACTATAATTTCAGTTTGGAGACTGCCGTAAAGGACCTATGGTTGTGACGTCGCCACCGGATTATCGCTGTCTGCTTTCACCTCACTGATATACTGGCCATAGCCCTCTTCTTCCATCTGCTCCAGCGGGATGAACCGGAGGGCGGCCGAATTCATGCAGTAGCGCAAACCCGTGGGCGCCGGGCCATCATTGAACACATGCCCGAGGTGCGAGTCCGCGATGGCACTGCGAATTTCAGTGCGGGTCATGAACAGGGAGCGGTCCTCTTTTTCCACCACCACGTCATCCGCAATCGGACGGGTAAAGCTGGGCCAACCCGTGCCGGACTTGTACTTGTCCCTGGAAGAAAACAGCGGTTCTCCGGACACTACGTCCACATATAAGCCCGGGCGTTTTTCATCCCAGTATTCGTTGGCAAACGCCCTCTCGGTGCCATCTTCCTGGGTCACGTAATACTGCTCTTTGGTCAGCATCCGCTTGAGTTCTTCATCGTCCGGCTTCACAAACGACTGCAGATCCCGCGCATCATTCTTCATGGCGCCCTCTTCCGGCTGATACTGGGAGTAATCAACTTCCTGCTCGTCACCCCAGACCTTCTCGATGAACTGGTAACGGCCGGAGTTGAAGGTGTAGAACTTGTACCGCACCGGGTTCTTCTTGTAGTAGTCCTGATGGTATTCCTCCGCGTCGTAAAAAGACTTGAAGGGCACGATTTCAATGGCTACCGGGTCGTCGTAACGGCCGGATTCTTCCAGTGCCTTCACCGATGCTTCAGCAGCGCGCTTCTGTTCTTCATTGTGATAGAAAATGGCGGGCCGATACTGGCTGCCCCGGTCCACGTACTGGCCGTCCACGTCCGTCGGGTTCGCTGTACGCCACAGGGCCTGAAGCAGGCCTTCGTAGGTGATCACATCCGGGTCATAATAGACCTGGACCGCCTCGGTGTGGCCGGTACTGCCGCCAGAGACCTGTTTATAGGAGGGATCTTTCTCGTCGCCACCGCTGTACCCGGATACCGCTTCGACAACCCCCGGCACATTCTCCTCATACATTTCCTCCACGCACCAGAAACACCCGCCGGCGAAGGTGGCTACCGCCAGATTCGGGTCATCGGGGGCGTATTTTGAGTCCATATCGTTGGAAGCACCCACCTGGAAACCGGTCAGTGCTATGGCCGCCGCCATGGACATCAGTAACAGATACCGTTTCATAACCTTAACCTCTTGCCCTTTGATTACTGTGACCAGTCTGCACGGAATTAATCACACCACTTTCTCCAGTTTATTACGTTTGTATAACGCCGGAGAGATCAATGCAGATGCACACGGTTCAGCTTGAGGGCGTCACCGGTAACCGAATACAAAACGAAGCGCCACCGGACGGCAGGTTGGCAACGTCAATATCACCACCCTGGAGGGTCATGATCCTGCGGGCAATGGCCAGCCCGAGGCCGGCATGGCCGCCAGCCCCAGCGGAAGATTCACCGCGGTAGAATGGATCGAAGATGTGGGGCAGGTCCTGTTCCGGAATGCCGGGGCCACTGTCCCGCACACAGACTCCGGGCAGGCCATCTGCCTGCCCGAAGGCCACCTCGATACGCCCTCCGGAGGGGCTGTAGGCAATGGCGTTACCAATCAGGTTATCCAGCACCCGCTCGGTCATGGCCAGGTCCGCGTAGGCCAGGGGCTGGTCCGGATCACCGTTGACGACCAGTTCCAGCCCCCTGTTGCGGGCTTCCGGCCCGTGTTTCTGGACCACGTCATGCACCAGCTCAGCGAGGGGAAAGGGTTCTGGCACCGGCTGCTTTTCCCGGGCTTCCAGGGCCGCCAGCTCGAACAGCTCATCCACCAGACGGCTCAGGCGCCGGCCTTCCTTGAGGGCGATGTCGAGAAAACGGTCCTGCTCGTCCGGGCTGAGACGATCCCGCCGCAGTTTCAGGCTTTCAATATAACCCTGCATGGAGGCCAGGGGCGTGCGCAGGTCGTGGGACACCTGGGCCACCAGTTGGCGGCGCTGGGTGTCTTTTTCCGTCAGTTGCTCAATCTGGGACGCAATCCGGCTGGCCATGTCATCAAAGGTGGCCCCCAGGTAGTCGATCTCGTCCCGGACCACGGGCCGCCTGTCACGCCAGGTATTGGCGGGTTGACGGCTCATGTCGGTGTGCTCGAAATCCTCCACCAGCCGGGTCAGCAAGGTCAGCCGGCGGGTCAGCAGCCGGAATATCGCCAGCCCCGCAATCATCACCACCGCCAGGCTGACCAGCAGGGCCCAGGCGCTCAGTTCCAGCAGCTGGCCACCCCGGGCCATGGTTTCCGCGGCGTCGTATTCCTCGCCCCGCAGCACCACGTAGAGATAGCCTTCCGGGTTATCCGCCGATGGCACGGGGGTCACGGAGAATACCTTCTGCCGGTCATGGCTGCGCGGGTCATCGCCCAGCACGGGGTAGCGGCTCATGTCGTCCATAAGCCGGTGGATGGGGTCCAGCGAGACCTGCTTGCGCTTGATTTTGGCCGGGTCTGCGGAATAGGAAAGGATGGTGCCATCCAGGTCCAGCAAATAGATTTCAATACTGGGGTTGATGGTCATATACAGCGCGAAGAGCTCCTCCAGCGCGCTACGGTCAAGCTCCCCCTCATTGACCAGGTTACGATCCGACACCAGGTTCTTCGCCAGGTCCCGGTGCAGCTCCTGATTCACCGAGGCGTTGTACTCCCGCAATGAGTAGAGGCTGATAAAGGTGTACAGCAGGCCGACCGCCAGTAACAGCAGGAACAGGCCCAGAGCCAGCCGGGTGTAGAGTGTCTTCACCATGGATCAGTCCCGGAAGCGATAGCCCACCCCCCAGACGGTTTCAATAAACTCCGGCCGGGCAGGATCCTTCTCGATCTTGCCACGTAGCCTGTTGATATGGGTGTTGACGGTATGCTCGTAGCCCTCATGGTTGTAGCCCCACACCTTGTCCAGAAGCTGGGCACGGCTGAATACACGGCCGGGGTGACTGGCAAAGTGCCATAACAGGTCAAACTCCCGGGCCGTCAGGTCCACCTCCTGATCCCTTACAAACACCCGACGGCGATCGGGGTCAATGCATAAACCATCGGCCCGCAACTCTCCCGCCCCGACATTACCGGTGTTTTCGGCAGGCGCAGCCGCCATGGCATCCACACGCCGGAACAGGGCCTTCACCCGCGCCGACAACTCGGCCACGCTGAAGGGTTTGGTGAGGTAGTCGTCAGCCCCCATTTCCAGGCCCAGCACCCGGTCCAGTTCGGTGCTTTTGGCCGTCAGCATCAGCACGGGCACATAACCCGGACCGGAGCGGATCTCGCGACAAACAGAGAGGCCGTCCATTCCGGGTAACATCAGGTCGAGAACCACCAGATCAATATCCCCTTCACGAAAACGCTCAAGCCCGGTATCGCCCCGGTCACACAGGATGGGGGTCATTCCCAGGTCCGCCACGTGCATGCGCACCAGCTCGCCAATGCCCGGGTTGTCTTCAATAATCAGTACGTTTCTTGTCATAGGTTCCCGCATGTACACCATCACTGGAAATTCATAGGGTGTCAGACAGTGTATAGCGGAAACTTCACAAATCTGTCACGCCAACATCAGGCTTCCAGACTGCCCAGCAGGCGCTGACGGATAATATTGTCGGCCTCATCCATGATGCGTCCGATCAATTCCTCGCAGCTGGGAATGTCGTGGATCAGGCCTGCCACCATGCCACAACTCCAGGCGGCTTCATCCATCTTGCCTTCCTGCAGTACCAGCCGGCCCTTCACGCCGGTGACCAGGTGGCGGATATCGTCGATGGTTTCGGCCTCGCCCTTTTCTTTCTCGATGCGAACGATTTCTTCCACAGCGGCGTTGTTCATCACCCGCTCGGTGTTGCGCAGGTTGCGCATGATCAACCGGGTCTGCCGCTCGTCCGCCTCAACGATGGCCTGTTTGACGTTGTTGTGAACGGGGGCATCCGTGGTGGCAATAAAACGGGTGCCCATATTCATGCCCTCGGCCCCCAGAGCCATGGCCGCCACCAGGCTGCGACCATCGGCCATACCGCCAGAGGCGACGAACGGAATGGTGAGTTCCTCCGCCGCTCGGGGCAGCAGGATGAAATTGGGAATGTCGTCCTCTCCGGGGTGACCACCACACTCGAAGCCATCCACGCTGACTGCATCACAACCGATTTTTTCGGCCTTCAGGGCATGGCGCACGGAGGTGCATTTATGGATAACCTTGATACCGGCGGCCTTGAGCTGTGACATGTATTGCTCGGGACTGCGCCCGGCGGTTTCCACCACCTTCACACCGCCGTCGATGATGGCCTGGATGTACTCGGGATAGGGCGGCGCCTTGAAGGATGGCAAGAACGTTAGGTTGACGCCGAAGGGCTGATCGGTCATCTCAGCACAACGTGCAATTTCCCGGGACAGGTCTTCCGGGGTAGGCTGGGTCAGTCCGGTGATAATACCGAGACCGCCAGCGTTGGAGACGGCAGCTGCCAGCTCCGCATAGCCGACATGGTGCATGCCACCCTGGATAATCGGGTGGCGAATGCCAAACAATTCGGTGATTCTGGTCTTCATAGCGGGTTTCCTGTTTTGTCGTTAGAATGAAATAAAATACCGATTCGAGGTTGCAGTGACAGAAAAAACAACAACAAGGGCAACGCCAGCGGACGCCTTACGACGTGCGCGGAAGATGTGGCTGAAAGGCGAAAGAATTCACCTGGCGTCACTGTCCGAAGAACTGAATATCGGAAGGGCCACCCTGTTTCGCTGGGTCGGCAACAAGGACTTACTAATGGGGGAAGTGCTCTGGTCACTGTACGAACCCCTGAGGCTGGAAGCCCTTAGCGTGACGCCAGGCCAGGGCGTGGATTTTGTGGTTGGGGTGTACCGGCACATTAACTCCACTCTGCTGCACTCCGAAGCTTTGCGGCGCTTTATCCGTGAAGATCCGGAGTATGCGCTGAAAATACTGACCTCGTCCCAGTCCACCATTCACAGCCGCACCGTGGACGCCAATACCCGCACGCTTCGGGACCAGATAGCATCCGGTCATATCAACCCGCCCCTGAACGTCAACAGCCTGTCCTACTTCATGGTGCGCCTGGCCGAATCCTGCCTGTACAGCGACATCATCAACGGCAGAGAGCCCCGTGATGAGGAGCTGGAAGACGCCTGTACGGCGGTGCGGATTCTGCTTGGCGGGAAGGCCTAGAAGCTGGGGGCTGGTCCCGGGGCGGGGTACCGGGTGCTTCTGTCGGATTACGGCTATCGCCTAATCCGACCTACGTGATAAAGCCCTCGTACACTTCCCGTAGGTCGGATTAGCGAAGCGTAATCCGACACCCTGCTATCAGCCTTACAACTGCAACGACCGCACCTCAAGAAACTCTTCCAGCCCCCACTTGCCAAACTCCCGGCCAATACCGGAATGGCCGAAGCCACCAAACGGGGCCATGGGGTTGAAGGCACCGCCATTAACAAACACCTGGCCGGTGCGCAGTTTGCTGGCAACCTTTTTCGCCTTGTCGGCATCCGCTGACCAGACCGCGCCGGACAGTCCGTACTGGGTGCCGTTGGCGATGCGGATGGCTTCCGCTTCATCGTTGTAGGGAATCACGCACAGCACCGGGCCGAAGATTTCTTCCTGGGCCAGGCGGCTGTCGGGTTTGACGTTGCCGAACACCGTGGCTTTGACGAAGTAGCCTTTGTCGCAGCCTTCCGGCGCTTCCGGGCCGCCTGCGACCAGGGTATGACCTTCCTCGATGCCAAGTTTGATGTAATCGATGACCTTGTCACGCTGTTGCGCCGAGGCCAGCGGACCCAGGCGGGTGGTTTCTTCCAGCGGGTTGCCCGGAGTCATTTTGGCGAAAGCTGCAGCCGCCAGTTCACAGGCTTCATCGTGCTGCTCCGCTGGCACCAGCATGCGGGTTAACGCGGTGCAGGTCTGGCCGGAGTTCAGCAGGCAGTTGTTCACCGTGCCTTTCACCGCTGCCGCCAGATCCGCGTCCGGCAGGATAACCGAGGCGGATTTACCACCCATTTCCAGGGCGATGCGCTTGAAGTCATCCGCAGCCGCATGGGCAATCAGGTTGCCGGTACGGGTGGAGCCGGTGAAAGAGACCATGCGCACGTCCGGGTGCTTGATCAGGGTGTCGCCCACGGTCTGGCCTTCACCGCACACCAGGTTGAACACGCCCTTGGGCAGATCGGTACCGTCCAGGATCTCCGCCAGGATGTAGGCGCTCTGGGGTGCGATTTCCGAGGGCTTGAGCACCACGGTGCAGCCGGCGGCAATGGCCGGTACCACTTTCAGGATGACCTGATGCAGCGGGTAGTTCCACGGGGTTATACAACCCACCACGCCCACCGGCGCATACTGCACTTCCGAGTTACCGGACTGCTCGCTGAACGGGAAGTCCGGCAGCATGTTCAGGTAGGTCTTGGTAATGGTGGCCGGCAACCCGGCCTGGATACCGGTGGCCAGTTTGATCGGCATACCCACTTCGCGGCACACTGTTTCGGCGATTTCGCCAGCGCGCTCTTTCAGCCCTGCGTGGAGCTGTTCCAGCACCTTGATGCGCTGCTCCAGAGTGCTTTCGGACCAGGTTGCAAACGCGTCATCCGCTGCGGCGATGGCCTGCTCCATCTCTTCGCGGCCGGAAGCTGGAACTTTGGCAATCACCTCACCGGTACCGGCTTCGTGCACGTCGATGGTGTCCCCGGCCCAGTTCACCCATTGGCCATTTATGTAGTTCTTGCTGAGATCTTTCATTCGGTCACTCCTGTGTCTCTTTGGAACTGTCACTCGAAGACGATGACGCCACGGGCGTTCTTGCCTGCCAACATATCATCGAACGCCTGGGGTGCGTCATCAATGTGGTAAGTCTGGGTGACAAGTTCGTCGAGTTTGAGTTTGCCAGCCTTGTACAGCCCCAGGATACGGGGGAAATCGTATTGTGGACGTGCGGATCCCAGCCAACTGCCCTTGAGAGTTTTCTCGTCGGCGGGCAGGGTCAATGTGGTGATCGAGGTTTTGTCCTTCGGATCAGAAACACCCACCACCACGGCGGTACCGCCACGGCCCAGGCACTTGTAGGCCTGCTCCACCACCGGGCCGGCGCCAACGCATTCGAAGGCGTAGTCGACGCCGCCGGTGAGTTTCTTCACGGCCTTGGCGCCGTCCTCCACTTCGCTGATGTTGACGGTGTGGGTAGCGCCGAACTCCCGGGCCATTGCCAGTTTCTTCTCGTTGTTGTCGACCGCGACGATCATTTCCGCGCCGGCGGTGACGCAGCCCTGGATGGCGTTCAGGCCCACGCCGCCGATGCCGAAGACGGCCGTTCGGGAACCGGGCTCGACTTTCGCGGTGTTGAATACGGCACCGACACCGGTCATTACGGCACAGCCCACCAGGGCCGCGTTCTGCATGGGCACGGATTCGTCCACCTTGACGCAGTTGTCCACGTGCATGGTGGCGTATTCCGCCATGACGCCACAGGCGCCGAAGACGTTGAGATCTTCGCCATCCGAGCCTTTGGTGCGAACGGTGCCATCGGGCAGGGTAAACATGGCCTTGCGGGCGTTTTCGCAGAGCACCGGGCGGCCACGAACACACTGGCGGCACTTGCCGCACATGGAGATGAAGGAACTGACCACGTGGTCGCCTTCCTTGAAGGCGGTGACGCCCTCGCCCACTTCTATGACGACGCCGGCGGCTTCATGGCCGAGGACCAGGGGCGCAGGGTAAGGAATTTTGCCGGTGGTGGCGGACTGGTCGCTGTGGCAGACGCCGCAAGCACCGATCTTGATAGTAATCTCGTCCCGTTTGGGGCCTTCCACGGTGATGGTCTCTACCTGAACGGGCTGGCCCCATTCGCGGCAGACGACTGCCTTTGCCTTTCTGTCCATTCTGTTTTGCTCCTCAGTTTACGTAGCCTTCCAGCATTGGGGGCTGGTCGCGGGGAGGGGTGTCTTTTCTTATGGGAAAAGAACTCGCTGCGCTCAGACACCTTTGTCCCGTCAGAAAAGACACCCCTCCCCACGACCGTTCTGACAACGTTGGTTTTGTCGGATTACGGCTGCGCCTAATCCGACCTACATGGGGTACCTTGCAAGTAACCGTAGGTCGGATTAGCGAAGCGTAATCCGACAAACTAAACCTCCTCTAGAATTCAGAGTCCTGCATGCCCAGCGCCGTAGTATCCACAGCACTCAGCAACCGGGACAGGCCGAGCACTTTCGGCAACTCATACCGAGCAAAATACTCACAGGCTTTCACCTTACCCTCGTAAAATTCCGCTGTCTGCTCACCGTTTCCTTCCAGTCCGTCTATGGCCTTGATGGCCTGTTGCAGCCAGAGCCAGCCGACGACGGTGTGACCGAATGCCTCCAGATAAAGCGACGCGTTGGCCAGGGCTTTTTCCACATTGCCGCTGGCTTTCTCGGCGTTGATGGCGTCCGTCGCGGTGGCCATGGATTTGACGGCCCGGTCCAGATGGTCAGCACACAACACCAGCCGTTCAATATCACGGGCCTCGGCGATGGTGCCTTCTATACGGCCCATCAGTTCTTCGTAATACCTGCCGCCGGCCATGGAGACTTTGCGACCCAGCAGGTCGATCCCCTGAATACCGTGGGTGCCTTCATGGATGGGATTCAGGCGGTTGTCACGATAGAACTGTTCCACCGGGTATTCCCGGGTATAGCCATAACCACCGTGGACCTGGATCGCCAGGCTGTTGGCTTCCAGACAGAACTGGGACGGCCAGGATTTGATGACCGGCGTCAGCAGATCCAGCAGGCCAGCCGCAAGTTGGCGCTCGCTTTCGGTGGCCCCGTGTTTTTTCTCGTCCACCAGCATGGCGCCCTGCAGACACAACGCCAGACCGCCTTCCACGTAGGCCTTCTGTGTCAGCAGCATACGGCGGATATCGGCGTGTCGGATCAATGGCACTTGTGGGGTGTTGGGATCCTTCTCGCCGACCGGGCGGCCCTGTTTGCGATCACGGGCGTAGTCCAGGGCATGAAGATAGCCGGTGTATCCCAGCATGACCGAGCCCACACCGACACCGATGCGGGCTTCGTTCATCATGTGGAACATCGCCGCCAGGCCGTTGTTGGCCTCACCCACCAGGTAACCCACGGCGCCGTCTTTCTCGCCGAAGTTGAGCATGGTGGAGGTGGTGCCCCGGTAGCCCATTTTATGAATCAGCCCCGCCAGCGCGACGTCGTTGCGTTCGCCCAGACTGCCGTCCTCGTTGACCAGGATTTTGGGCACGATAAACAGGGAGATGCCTTTCACCCCGGGAGGGGCATCCGGCAAACGGGCGAGCACCATGTGGATGATGTTGTCGCTCAGCTCATGGTCGCCGGCGGAAATGAAGATCTTGTTGCCGAACAGGCGATAGCTGCCATCGTCTTGCGGTTCGGCCCGGGTACGCAGATCGCCGAGGGACGAGCCGGAATGGGGCTCGGTCAGACACATGGTGCCGAAGAACCGACCGGCCATCATCGGTTCCGCGTATTTCTTCTGCTGGTATTCGTTGCCCTGGGCCTTGATCAGGTTCGCTGCTGCAATGGTCAGCCCGGCGTAGCCCTGGGTACCCACGTTCGCGCCCTTGAGCAGGCCCACGCACATCTGAGCCACTGCTGCCGGCAGCTGCATGCCGCCACGTTCGTAGTCCTGACCGGCGGCCATCAGGCCGGTATCGCGCAGGACATCCAGGGCTTTTTTCACTTCCGGGCGCATCTCCACCCGACCGTTCTCGAATCGTGGTTCTTCTTCGTCGACCAGGCGGGCGTGAGGCGCAAACTCTTCCGCGGCTACTTTCAGCGACAGGTCCAGTGCCGCCTGTAAGGTTTCCCGGTTGTGCTCGGCATAGCGTTCATAGCCCAGGGTCTGTTCGACTTCGTGGAGTTCGAACAGCTGGAACGCAAGGTCCTGGGTGTTGATGATTTTTTGTTGCATGGCCTCATTACCCTTGGCATGAATTAACACGGTAGCCTGCCAGTCTGGAGTCTGGTCCTGCGGTGGGGATGCCTTTTCTTATGGGAAAAGAACTCGCTTCGCTCAGACACCTTTATCCCGTCAGAAAAGGCATCCCCACCCCATGACCGGCCTGGCTACACAGTTATACCCACTGACATCCGTCGCTGATCATTTCCATGAGTCGTAGGTCGGGTTACGTGGTCAGACTCACCGCCTTAAACCACCTCGAACAAGCCAGCAGCACCCTGGCCGCCGCCGATGCACATGGTAACCACCACATATTTTGCTCCACGGCGCTTGCCTTCAATCAGAGCGTGCCCAGTCAGGCGCGAGCCGGTGACACCGTAGGGGTGACCCACAGCGATGGAGCCGCCATTGACGTTCAGTTTCTCCATGGGAATGCCCAGACGATCGCGGCAGTAAACTACCTGCGAAGCAAAGGCTTCGTTCAGTTCCCACAGATCGATGTCATCCATCTTCAGACCACTGCGCTCCAGCAGACGCGGAATGGCGAAGACCGGGCCGATGCCCATTTCGTCTGGCTCACAGCCAGCCACGGCAAAGCCGCGGAAGATGCCGATGGGTTCGATGTTGTTTTTCTCGGCGTACGTGGAGTTCATCACCGTGCACACAGACGCACCGTCAGACAGCTGCGACGCGTTGCCGGCCGTGACGAACTGATCGTCCCCACGCACCGGATTCAGACCCTGCAGGCCTTCCAGCGTGGTGTTGGGACGGTTGCACTCATCACGGGTCAGAGTGACGTCTTTATGGCTGACCTCGCCGGTTTCCTTGTCTTTCACCATCATGGTGGCATCGAAGGGAACAATTTCGTCGTCGAACTTGCCGGCTTCCTGAGCGGCGGCGGTGCGCTGCTGCGAGATCAGGGCGTATTCATCCTGAGACTCACGGGTAACGCCGTAGCGCTGGGCGACGATGTCGGCGGTTTCAATCATCGACAGGTACAGCTCAGGCTTGTTCTTCATCAGCCACTCGTTGGTGGCATGGAAGCTGTTGAGCTTGTCGTTCTGAACCATCGAAATGGATTCGACACCACCGGCCACCATGGCCGGCACCTTCTCGGAAACCACGCGCTGGGAGGCCATGGCAATGGCCTGCAAACCGGAGCTGCAGAAACGGTTGATGGAAACACCAGCGGTAGTGACCGGCAGACCAGCGCGGATGGCGGCCAGACGCGCCATGTTCTTGCCCTGGGCACCTTCGTGGAACGTCGCGCCCAGGATCACGTCTTCAACGACGCTCGGGTCGATACCCGCACGCTCAACCGCGTGTTGGATAACGTGGCCAGCCAGGTCCACGCTGTGGGTGTTGTTCAGAGCGCCACGGTAGGATTTACCGAGGCCGGTACGGGCGGTGGAAACAATAACGGCATCAGACATAAAAAATTCCTTCGTAAACAGGTAGGTCGGATTAGCGAAGCGTAATCCGACATCAAGTTGAGCTTTCCGCCAGAGTTGTCGGATTACGGCTTCGCCTAATCCGACCTACGGGATCAACCTCAGTTGTAACGTTGGTTCCGGGGTGGGGGGCCTTTTCTGCCGGGAAAAAGNATGTCTGAGCGAAGCGAGTTATTTTTCCCAGAAGAAAAGGCCCCCCACCCCGGGACCGGCCCCCACACCAGCAGAATAGTCTTTAAAGGTCGCCAAACTTCTTGTTTTCGCTGACCAGCTTCTCCAGCAAGGCCGCCGGCTTCCACTGCTCACCACCCAGGGTGTCGTGGAAGTTCTTAACCGTGCTGAGGATAGCGTCCAGACCAACCTGGTCCGCCCAGAACATGGGGCCACCACGGTAGGCCGGGAAGCCGTAGCCATAGATCCACACCACATCGATGTCCAGCGAACGATCGGCGATGCCTTCCTCCAGAATCTTGGCGCCTTCGTTGATCATCACGTACATGCAGCGCTCAAGGATCTCCTGATCGGAAATCTCCCGTGGCGTGATGCCCTGCTCCTTACGGAACTCGGCGATCAGCTGATCCACTTCCGGGTCCGGGATCGGCTTACGGCTGCCTTCCTCGTACTTGTAGATACCAGCCTGGGTCTTCTGGCCCAGACGGTTCATTTCCACCAGCTTGTCCACCCAGCTCGCCGGCACGTCTTCACCGGCATTACGACGCTCTTCGCGGATACGATAGCCCACGTCAATACCGGCCAGATCTGACATCGCAAACTGCCCCATGGGATAACCCAGATCCGTCAGCACCTTATCCACCTGCTGTGGGCTGGCGCCTTCGTTCACCAGCGCCATGGCTTCCGCGCCACGCTTGTGCAGCATGCGGTTGCCGACAAACCCGTGGCAGTTACCGACCAGCACACCGACCTTCTTGATCTTCTTGGCAACGGCCATCACCGTGGCCTTCACTTCATCGGAAGTCTTGCTGCCACGTACGTTCTCCAGCAGCTTCATGACGTTTGCCGGGCTGAAGAAGTGCATGCCCACCACGTCTTCCGGACGCTTGGTGGCAGAGGCAATTTCGTCGATATCCAGGGTGGACGTGTTGGACGCCAGAATGGCACCGGGCTTACAGACCTCGTCCAGCTTGCCGAAGATCTCTTTCTTGATGGCCATGTTCTCGAACACCGCTTCGATCACCATGTCCACATCCTTGAAGGAGTCATAGGTCAGGCTGCCGTTGATCAGCGCCATGCGCTCTTCAACCTGCTGCTGGGTGATGCGACCCTTCTTGGCGGAGTTTTCGTAGTTCTTGCGGATGATGCCCAGCCCCTTGTCCAGGGCTTCCTGCTTCACTTCTACGATGGTTACGGGAATGCCAACGTTGGCGAAGTTCATGGCGATACCGCCACCCATGGTGCCAGCGCCAATGATGCCGACGCTGTTAACGTCACGGACCGGCGTGTCCTTGGACAAGCCCTTCACCTTGGACACTTCCCGCTCGGCAAAGAAGGCATGAACCAGGCCGCCACGCTGCGGAGATTCCATACATTCCATAAACAGTTCACGTTCGCGTTTCATGCCTTCAGCGAACGGCAGGTTGAAGGCCGCTTCCACCGCATCCACGCACTTGAACGGAGAGAACAGGCCACGCGCTTTCTTCTGCAGACCGGCGCGGAACTGGTCGAAAACCTCACTGCCCTTGTCGGCCTCTACCTTGTCAGTCACATCCCGCACTCTGCGGACCGGCTTGCCTTCATCGGCAATTTTCTGAGCGTATGGCAGACCAACGGCCTTGATATCACTACCGTCTTCAACTGCATCGACAATACCCAGAGCCAGAGCGTCTTTGGCGCTCACAAACTCACCGGAGGTGATCATTTCCAGGGCTTTCTGGGCGCCGGTTAGACGCGGCAGGCGTTGGGTACCGCCGGCACCGGGCAACAGGCCCAATTTCACTTCCGGCAGGCCAACTTTGGCACTGCTCAGGGCCACCCGGTAATGGCAGCCAAGGGCGGTCTCCAGACCACCACCGAGGGCGGTGCCGTGGATGGCGGCAATAATCGGTTTGTCGCTGTTTTCGTACTGATCTATAACGGAAGCTAGCCCCGGCTCCTGCATGGGCTTGCCGAATTCGCGGATGTCGGCGCCGGCAATAAAGGTGCGGCCTTCGCAAACCAGCAACAGGGCCTTGGCGTCTGCGTCGTTCTGACCCTGCTCAAGCGCGGCCACCAGGCCGGAACGAACCGCGTGACCCAGCGCGTTCACGGGCGGGTAGTTCACTGTGATGACGCCAATGGCGCCTTCCCGGTTATAAGTTACGACCTCAGACATAATTTCTCCTCGCCTTATATGGAATGTAGTTTTATCAAGCGAAACATAAGTACGATTTAATACAAGTTTTCGGCAGGTTTCAACCATGAATTAAAATGCGGGCATAAAAAACCCCAGAACGAATTCTGGGGTTTTTCGATGGAAGCTCGGGGAGACGGTGGGCAGGGCGTTCCGAAACCGTGCGGAGCCGAGCGTACAGGGACGTATTTACAGCGTGTTTCGGAACGCCCTGCCCGCCGGCTCCTTCACCAGTGCCAAATCAAACGCCAAGCGATTCAATATCGCTGGCCAGCATCGCCAACTGGTGAGCGATGGACTCCCGCAGCTTTTCACCCGAAATCAGATAGGATGGGGCAGCGGCGGCCAGCACCATGATAGTGCCGTCCTGTAGATGGATAGGCACACCTGCCGAGTTGATGTTGCGATCCCATTCGCCCAGGGACAGACAGAAGCCGTACTGCTTGAAATCCTCCATCGCACGATCGAGCCCTTCTTTCTTCTCCGGCCAGACTTCCGGGCCGTACTTCACTTCCATGGCATCATCAATCAGCTTGCGGCCCTTGTCGCTGATGGCACAGTAGTAGGCACGCCCCGCCGAGGTGGTCGCCATCGGCAGCTTCATGCCGATATCCATGCGCAGAAGTGATGCTTCCGGCGGCAGGCGGTTCTCTACATAGATCATATGCAGGCGATCGCGGCAGGTGAGGCCCACGGACATGTTGGTCTGGCGTGCGAACTCATCCATGTAGGGCTTGGCCAACTGGCGCACTTTGAGGTTGGACACGTAGGCATAACCCAGGGCCAGCACGCCGGAGCTGAGCTGGTATTTTTCCAGCTGGGCGTTGTAGCTGAGATAGCCCAGTTTGGTCAGGGTGTAGGTCATGCGGGACACGGTCGGCTTGGGCAACCCGGTAAGCCTGGAGATGTCCTGATTGCCCAGGATAACCGACCCCTGACTGAAAGCACGGAGTACGTCCAGCCCACGGGAGAGCGCCTCTACGAACTTGCGGTCTTTTTCCGGCTTCACCGGCTCACCGTCACCGGAGGCGACCATCAACTCCGGTTTGGTGGTTTCTGCTTTTGTCATAAACTGGCGTCCTCCAACAGCTGCGCCTGATCCGGTGTGCCCGGGGATACCCGGATAATAGTCAGAAAGAAGAAAAGTTGCGGTATTTTAATCGCTGCAGATATCAAGTACCACAAACGATTATCAAAAGTCGTGCCAAATATGAAACACTCTTCCTTTATGTTTCACTTTTCTTCCACCAGTGCGATGCACCACCCCGGGTTTACGGATGTATTTCGGTATATTATTCTGCAAAGCGAAATATAGTAAACAAATTTAATTCACCTGACGATCCCTGGAGAGCACATGAAGGTACTATTTGTAGCAGGAGACCCTAAGCCAGAGCGCTGG
This sequence comes from Marinobacter alkalisoli, assembly GCF_045449795.1. NCBI lineage: Bacteria > Pseudomonadati > Pseudomonadota > Gammaproteobacteria > Pseudomonadales > Marinobacteraceae > Marinobacter > Marinobacter alkalisoli. The sequence continues at coordinate 169,503 of NZ_JBJJLB010000027.1, read as the reverse complement.
ACAGTGCCCATCCAGGAGCTGCTTCCGGAGGCCGAGGTTCATGTGTGGGAAGCCAACGGCCCCGCCGTTGATGCCGACTACGCCATTGTCTGGCAGCCACCAGCGGAACTGTTTGAACGTGAGAAGACGCTGAAAGCGGTGTTTAATCTGGGCGCCGGCATCGATGGCTTGCTGGCCGTACCCAACCTGCCAGCCCATCTGCCCGTTGTGCGCCTGGAAGACGCCGGCATGTCCGTGCAGATGGCGGAATACGTGCTGCACCAATTACTGGAAGCCAGCCGAGGCATGGAAACCTATCGGGAACAGCAACGTGAAGGTCTCTGGAAAATTCACCGTCCGATCAAGCGCAGTGAATGGCCGGTCGGGGTGATGGGGCTTGGCCATATTGGCAAACGGGTGGCACGCACTCTTGCCGACCTGGATTACCGGGTCAACGGCTGGGCCCGTAGCGAGCACCAGCTGGAAGGGGTCACCACATTTTCCGGCGCCGACAACCTGTCCGATTTCCTGCAATCGACCCGCGTGCTGGTGAACACCCTGCCGCTGACCGACGAGACCCGGGACATCCTCAACTACCAGCATCTCAGCCAGCTCATGCCCGGCGCCGTGGTGATCAACGTTGGCCGGGGCGAGCACCTGGTGGAGGACGACCTGCTCCGTGCCATCGACGACGGCCATGTGGCACGGGCATCGCTGGACGTGTTCCGCCAGGAGCCGCTGCCTTCGGACCACCCGTTCTGGCAGCGCCCGGATATCACCATCACGCCACATATTTCCGCGCGCACCCTGCGGGACGCCACGCTGGAGCAGATCACCGGCAAGATCCGCGCGCACCATAACGGCCAGCCAATTACCGGCATCGTGGACACCACCCGGGGTTACTGATAACGCCGGGCAATTGCGCCGGTCACGTTGGTATCACCCCATGGCCGGCGCCACCACGAATACACTCCACAACATTAACAGCAATAACGGAATGGACAGTAAGACGAAGACTCCATTCCAGCCAAACGCCACCACCCAGCGGGACACCTGACCAAACCGTGACAGCAACATCACCGCCGGCCCGAACGGCGACAGCATCATCGCCAGGGAGAACCCGATCACCAGGGCCACCGCAATTGGCAATGGATTTACTCCTTCCGCGATCAGTTGCGGCATCAGGCCTGCCTGAACACTCAATACAGTAATCGGGATGATGCCGATGGCCGAGAGCATCGGCATCATCAATAACCCAGCCATCGCCAACAGCAACACACCCAGTTCACCAGAGGCCATGCCTGCCAGGGCGTCCGCCGGAATCACCGCCACCAGCGCCACGCCCAGTCCGGCGGAACCGGCGAAGATGGACATCTCATTGCTCAAGCCCAGCATGTTGTCAGCTGCCTCCCGCACCACCACGGTCGCTGAGCGGTCGTGCCAGAGCATATAAAGGAGGGTTACCACCGGCACCGCCAGCATGGCCGCCACCGATACTTTCAGCTCCGTGAACTGCACCAGCAGGCCCATGGACGTGAAAATGATCAGCACCAGCAACAACAACCGCGCACTTCCGGCCGGCCAGGTTTCCAGTGGCTCACGCTCGCTGCTGACCAGTCGAAAGCGCTTGTGCTCCAATCCCCACCCCACCAGAATTAGCAACACCGCGCTGACAATGCCGTAGGGCAGCAGGCCGGACCAGCTCAGGGTGGGCACCTCCCGGGTAATAATGGCCACCGCAACGCTGGTGGGCGCCACCAGTGGCACCAGCGCGAACCCCCGCAATGTACTGATCAGTACGCTGCGCAACCAGCGCAGGCGCGAGGCGCCGGTAATGCCCCGCTGCCGCAGGGTATCCGCCAGGGTGCCACAGAGCAGGTTCATCACCCCGAAGCTCAGCACCGAGGCAATGCCACAGCTCACCACTGCGTATTTCGGGTACAACAACGCCGGACGACCGCCCAGCAAGACATCGTGTATACGCTGCAACACCTCGAGCCGTCGCACCAGACACTGCATCATCCCCAGGCTTCCCAGAAACGCGGCGTAAAAGGCCGCATTGGAGGCGGCCTTCATCAGATCTTTGGTGCCCAGCTGCCCGACGAAGCCCAGATAGCCAATCACCAGCAGTGAAATCAGGAACAGGTAGCGGGAATAAGCCTGCAACCGCCCCAGCACCAGTACGAAATAAAGTACAAACAACACGCCGGCAAACGCACTGAGATGGGAGCTGGAGAGGCAAAGCGCCACAAGTTCCAGAAAAACCGCGACAGGAACCAGAAAACGGCTCATAACAGATTAGCGCCCCTCGATGATGGTATCGGTTGCATTTCACACAGACCCGGATTAGTCTTTAACAACCAATATACAAAACTTAGTTCCGCTATACGAAACTATATCAACATTAATGACAAGGCAAGCCTGGAACCTTTCTTCATTATAGAAGGAGGACCACAATAGGGACTTGTCTGCTGATGAAACGGGAGATGCCATGAGCGCCTTTATCTACGACGGGCTAAGAACCCCCTTCGGTCGACACGCCGGCGCGCTGGCCAAGGTGCGCCCGGATGATTTGCTGGCCAGCGTTATCAAGGCGTTGGTCGAGCGCAACGCATTTGCCGCGGAAGCCTACGAGGATGTTATTGCCGGCTGCACCAACCAGGCCGGTGAAGACGCCCGCAACCTGGCCCGCCATGCCGGCCTGATGGCTGGCCTGCCCGTCGAAACCGGCGGCCTGACCGTCAACCGTCTGTGCGGCTCCGGCCTGGCAGCCATCATCGACGCTTCTCGGGCGGTTCGCTGTGACGAGGGTGAGCTGTTTGTAGCCGGTGGCGCGGAAAGCATGAGCCGCGCTCCGTTCGTCATGGCCAAGAGTGAAAGCCCGTTCAGTCGCGACTTCCGCGCCTTTGACAGCACCATCGGTGCACGCTTTCCCAACCCCCGCATTGAAGCGGAGTTCGGCGCGGACACCATGCCCGAAACCGCCGACAACATTGCCCGGGAGCTGAACCTGAGCCGAGAGGCGGTGGATCAGTTTGCCGCCCAGAGCCAGGCCCGCTACGACGCCGCCCTGAAAGACGGCTTCTATAATGAAGAGATACTTTCCATTGAGGTGCCCCAGGGCCGGAAAAAACCACCGGTCAGCGTGAGCAGCGATGAACATCCACGCCCCCAATCCACGGTGGAAGCACTTTCAGGTTTGCGCTCACTGTTTGACGGTGGCGTGGTGACTGCAGGCAACGCCTCCGGCATTAACGATGGCGCCGCCGCCCTGATCATTGGCTCCCGCGAGGCCGGCGAAAAGGCCGGAATCCGGCCACGGGCCCGCATTGTCTCCGCAGCCATTGCCGGGGTGCCACCGCGGGTTATGGGTTACGGCCCGGTACCGGCCAGCGAGAAAGCCCTCGCCCGCGCGGGTCTGGGCATCAACGATATGGACGTGATCGAGATTAACGAGGCCTTCGCAGCCCAGGTTCTCGGCTGCACCACCAAACTGGGCATTGACCCGACCGATTCCCGGCTAAACCCCAACGGCGGCGCCATTGCTGTTGGCCACCCCCTGGGGGCATCCGGCGCACGGATTGCATTGACCGCCACCCGACAGCTTGAGCGCAGCGGCGGGCGTTACGCTTTGATCAGCATGTGCATTGGCGTCGGCCAGGGCATCGCCGCTGTGATTGAACGGGTTACCAATTGAAAGAGCACCCGATTGAAAGAGCACCCGATTGAACAAGCTACTGACTAATTTTCTGAGGAGAGAAAACCATGGCTTCCGCACCCTGGGATGACCTGCTGCAATTCGACAAGCAACTGGATGAAACCGAACGCCAGGTTCGGGACAGCATCCGCTCCTTCTGTGACCAGCGCCTGATGCCGGGCATTATCGAAGCAAACCGTCACGAGAAATTCGACCGCGCTATCTTCACCGACATGGGCGATCTGGGCATGCTCGGCGCTACCCTGCCGGAAGAATACGGCGGCCCCGGCCTGAACCATGTCTGTTACGGTCTGATTGCCCGTGAAGTGGAGCGTGTGGATTCTGCCTACCGATCCGCCCTGAGTGTGCAGTCCTCTCTGGTTATGTACCCGATTTTCAGCTACGGCCAGGAAGCACTGAAAAAGCGTATCCTGCCAAAACTGGCCTCCGGCGAGTACGTTGGCTGCTTTGGTCTGACCGAGCCCAACCACGGCTCTGATCCGGGTGGCATGGAAACCCGCGCCAAGAAAGTCGACGGTGGCTACCTGCTGAGCGGTTCCAAGATGTGGATCACCAACTCCCCCATTGCCGATGTCTTTGTAGTGTGGGGCAAGCTTGATGGCAAAGTGACCGGATTCGTGATCGAGCGTGAAGGCGCCAAGGGCCTGGAAACACCGAAGATCGAAGGCAAGTTCTCACTGCGCGCCTCCGACACTGGCTCCATCTTTATGGACGAAGTGTTTGTACCGGAAGAGAACAAGCTGGACGTGGAAGGCCTGAAGGGCCCGCTAAGCTGCCTGACCAAGGCCCGCTATGGCATCAGCTGGGGTGCTCTGGGTGCCGCCGAGTTCTGCTGGCACGCGGCCCGCAACTACACCCTGGAACGCCAGCAGTTCGGCAGGCCGCTGGCCGCCAACCAGCTGATCCAGAAGAAGCTGGTGGACATGCAGACCGAGATCACCATCGGCCTGCAGGCGGTGCTTCAGTTGGGCCGCATGATGGACGCCGGCGTTGCCACCCCGGATTCCGTGTCCCTGCTCAAGCGCAATAACTGCGGCAAGGCCCTGGACATCGCCCGGGTTGCCCGTGACATGCACGGCGGCAATGGCATCTCCGATGAGTACCATGTGATTCGCCACGTGATGAATCTGGAAGCGGTGAATACCTACGAAGGTACCCACGATGTCCACGCCCTCATCCTGGGCCGTGGCCAGACCGGGATTCAGGCCTTCAGCTAATTCCGCCGCGCTTCCTCCATAAGGTTCGAAAGCAGGGCTCCGGCTCTGCTTTTTTATGCCTGGGCCGGGGGACCACCCACAAAAAAGCCCCGGAGCGGGGGAACACTCCGGGGCAACGCAACTGGTGCAAAATTACCTGAGAATCATCGCATTATTTCGGCAGCTCGCCGGTCAGAAGCTCAGCTTCGCGGAGGCAATGACCTCTTCGTACTGATGGCTGCTGCTGGTGGCAATCTCTCCGAAATCCCAGTAGGCGTACTCCAGCCCCAGCGTCAGGTTCCGGTGGGCGGACCACAGAATGTTGGCATGAACCGACGTTGCAGAATCGAAATAACTCACCGAGCCTGCCGGTGAGGCGACAAGATCATCAACGATTTCGGTATGGGAGACCGTCAGGCTGCTGCGCCATGCCGGCGACCAGAAGTGACGGTAGGCGGCCGTGGCGCCATAGGTCTTGAGCGGTTCCACATCTCCCATGGCCAACGCACCCAGGTCCACATCCGGGTAGCTGAATAGTCCCATGTAGCGGCCAAGCGCACCGTAACTGTATTGCAAGCGCAGATCGTCACGTCCAATGGTGGGAATACGAGCACTCAGAGACACAGCGCCATCGACCTTGGTTTCATCCGCTGCGTTGTCTTCAAAGTTCCGCACCAGACCTGCAATGGAGTAGAACCCATAATTGCCGCGAATCTGATAGCGCATGGCCAGATCCGGGTAGGACTGGTCATCGTAGGAGTTATCGGGGTAACCATCCTCCGGATTCTCCAGTGAAACCATTAGCTTACCACCAGGCGCAGCCATGTTGTAACGAATCATCGGCTGGGTTGCGTAAATGAAAGCTGACTGCTTACCCTGATTGAGAATCTCCGGCATGGCGGCCAGATCGGTGAATGTGGTGTAGGTCTGACCGAAGTCCCAGTTATTCCATGAGCCATAGGCCTGGCGCAAACGAGGGGAATAGCTATTAGAAACGATTTCATTACCGTCGTTCGGGCCCTTGTTAAAATCCATCTCTATATAAGTGGTCAGCGTATGACCGACGACATCCTCGGTTTTGGTACCAATACTGATGCGCGACTCCCGGGCGGAGAAACCGGTTTTCCAGTCACTTTCACCCGATGCTGCCGCGCTGGCAAAGGCTCGTGCCGAGCCGGCACTGTAACCGTTCATGGTACCGTTCCCGTTTGAACCAAAAACAGCATCCGCCTTGATGAAGCCACCGAATGAAATCGTGGTGTTTCCGATTTTGATCCCGTCACCATCCCGCAGCAGATAGGGGTTGTCATCCTGCAGTTCCGGCGCCGTGGATACCGCCCCTTCCAGTTTGCTTTCCAGCAGTTGCACCCGCTCGCGCAGTTCGTCCAACTCGGAACTCTGCGCAAGGGCAGATCCGGACCCGAGAGCGATCAGCGGGAGGCTGGTCAGGGCGACGGCACGGGCAAGTGGGCGTGCGTGGAAACGCGTTGTTGTTGTCATCTCAAACCTCTTAACGGAGTTGATTGCATGTCTTTGTTATTGAAATTCCGGTGCCGGCACTGGCTCACACCAAATCAATCACGCTGTTTCACTGTGCGGCATCTTGTGATTTATTAGTTTCGCATAGCAGTACCAGCTTCCGTGTTTCCGAATATAGACGATGCATTTGCTATCAACAAGGGTTTGAAACCAAATTTTGATGAAAGTCGTAATTACTGTGTGTTTTCTTGTTTCATTATCATTGACAGGGAAGCAACCTTTGAATGATCATTGAGTAATTCTGCTATGCGGTATATATTTTCGCTGTAATGCACTGACGAGGTTTATCCGATGAACATGAACTACACGGCCGAGGAACTTGCCTTCCGTGACGAGGTAAGAGCGTTCCTGGATGAGAAACTGCCGGCGGACATCGCCGCCAAAGTAAAAGGGTTCCGCCGCCTGTCCAAAGAGGACCATCAGCGGTGGCAAAAGATCCTCAGTGAGCAGGGCTGGTACGCCACCCACTGGCCGGAAGAGTACGGCGGTGTGAAGTGGTCTCCGGTGCAGAAGCACATCTGGGATGAAGAATCCTGCCGTTACGGTGTACCCCGCTCCATCCCGTTCGGGGTGAACATGGTGGCGCCGGTGATCATCAAATTCGGTACCGAAGAACAGAAACAGAAGTACCTGCCACGCATCCTCAGTGGCGAGGACTGGTGGTGCCAGGGTTATTCCGAGCCCGGCGCAGGCTCCGATCTGGCTTCACTGAAGACCCGCGCGGTACGTGACGGCGACCACTACATCGTCAATGGTCAGAAAACCTGGACCACCCTGGGCCAGCACGCCAACATGATTTTCTGCCTGGTGCGCACCAACACCGAGGTCAAGAACCAGGAAGGCATCTCGTTCCTGCTGATCGACATGAACACGCCGGGCATTACCGTGCGCCCCATCATCACTCTGGATGGCGAGCACGAAGTCAACGAAGTGTTCTTCGAGGACGTCAAGGTGCCGGTTGAAAACCTCGTGGGTGAAGAGGACAAGGGCTGGACCTACGCGAAATATCTGCTGACCTATGAACGTACTGGCCTCGCCGGCATTGGTATGTCCAAGGCGGCGCTGTCGCACCTGAAGCAACTGGCTAGCCGTCGTCTGAAAAATGGCAAACCGTTGCTCGAGGACCCGTCCTTCAGCCAGCGTATTGCTAAGGTGGAAATTGACCTGACGGCCGCAGGGATCAGCAACCTGCGGATTATCGCCTCTGTTGAAGGTGGCGGTGTTCCGGGCGCGGAAAGCTCGATGCTGAAGGTGAAAGGCACCGAGATTCGCCAGGCCATCAACGATCTGGCCCGCCGCGCGATCGGCCCCTACGCCCTGCCATTCCTGGAAGAAGAAATGGATATGGACTACGAGGGCGAATTCCTGTCAGACGAAAACGCCGCGCCGCTGTCGGCCCAGTACTTCAACAACCGCAAGCTGTCGATTTTCGGCGGATCCAACGAGATCCAGAAGAACATCGTGTCGAAAATGATTCTCGGGCTTTAAGGAGGCGACCATGGATTTCCGACTCAACGAAGAGCAGCAAATGCTGCAGGACACCGTGGCGCGTCTGGTGCGCGGTGAATACAGTTTTGAAAAACGCCTGGAGTTCAGCGAAACCGAACTGGGCTTCAGTGCCGATTTCTGGAAACAGCTCAGCGAGCTGGGCCTGACAGCCGTACCCTTCTCCGAGGAGTTGGGCGGCTTCGGCGGTGGCGGCGTGGAAGTTCAGTCCGTCATGGCAGAGCTTGGCCGCGGTCTGTGCCTGGAGCCGTATATGCAGTCCGTCATTCTGGGCGGTGGTCTGATCGGGCAGGCCGGCAATGACAACCAGAAAGACACCTGGCTGGCCGGTATTGCCAGTGGCGAACTGAAAGCCGCCGCTGGCCTGCAGGAACCCCAGAGCTTTTACGACCTGAACAACGTCGAAACCCGAGCCGAGAAAAACGGCGAGGGTTATGTCCTGAATGGCCGCAAAGCGGTGGTGATCGGCGGTCACTGCGCCGACCTGATCATCGTGTCTGCCCGTACTTCCGGTGACACCCGCGATGCCAACGGCCTCAGCCTGTTTGCCTTGAGCCCGGAAACCGCCGGTGTTGAACGCCGCCCCTACCCCACCATCGACGGGGCCAGGGGTTGCGACATTACCCTGAGCAACGTCCAGGTGGGCGCAGACGCGCTGCTGGGTGAGGAAGGCAACGCCGCCGAAGTGATCGAATATCAGGCTGGCCGCGCGGTCGCCGCCCTGTGCGCCGAAGCCGTGGGTGTGATGGAGATGGCCAATGAGCTGACTCTGGATTACCTCAAGCAGCGCAAGCAGTTTGGCGTGCCCATCGGCAAATTCCAGGTGCTGCAGCACCGTATGGTGGACATGATGTCGGAACTGGAGCAAGCCCGTTCCATGGCCATTCTGGCCGCCAGCGTCGCCGATGGTGAGCAGAACGATGAGCGTCGTCGTGCCCTGGCCGGAGCCAAGAACGTCATCGGGCGCGCCGGACAGTTTATTTCCGAAAGCGGTATCCAGATGCATGGCGGCATTGGCATGACCTGGGAATACAACTTTGCCCACTACGCCAAACGGCTGATCACTATCAACCATCAGCTGGGCGACGACGACTTCCACCTGGAACAGTACGCCGCCCTGCTGCAAGCAAGTTAATAGGCTTCGGACTTGTGAGCCTGAGACCTCTCTATCCAGTCAGGGGTCTTTTGCGGGGGTGGCGTCAGCCACCCCCTTTTTTATGCAGTACACTGCGGGAAACGTTCTGTCACAGCCTGAGGACATCACGATGACAACAACAAGCGATCAATCACAGCAACAGGACCTGAGAAAAGCCGAATGGAAGGTACGCACCGAACTGGCCGCCGCCTATCGTCTTGTGGCGCTGTTCGGCTGGGACGATCTGGTGTTCACCCATCTGTCCGCTCGGGTCCCGGGACCGGATCATCACTTTCTGATCAATCCCTATGGGCTGCTGTTCCATGAAATCACCGCGTCGTCGCTGGTGAAGGTGGACCAGGATGGACAGGTAGTGGAGTCCGGTAACGTCAGCCGTGTGAACCCGGCCGGCTTTACCATCCACAGCGCCGTACACATGGGTCGCGAGGACGCCGGCGCGGTGATGCACCTGCACGCGCCAGACGGCGTGGCGGTGTCCGCCCACCGGGATGGCCTGCTGCCCCTGAGCCAGACCGCCATGCTGTGCCTGAATCACCTGAGTTATCACGATTACGAAGGCGTCGCCCTGAATCTCGACGAGCGGGAACGGCTGATCCGGGACCTGGGCGACAAGTCGATGATGCTGCTGCGCAATCACGGTGTGCTGACCGCAGGCAAGGACGTACCGGAGACCTTCACCTATCTGTATTTCCTGATGAAGGCCTGTGAGATCCAGGTCAAAGCCCAGAGCTGTGGACCAACCTATCTGCCCTCGGAGCAGGCCATACAAACCACTGCCGACCAGTCACAGGCGCTCGGCGGTGCGGCTGCTTTGACGTGGCCGGCTCTGGTTCGGCTTTTGGACAGTAAGAATCCCGGGTACGCGGTCTGACCTTGTGCCTTGTGCGCCATGAAAGGAGGGGGCTTCTGTTTCAAACTCTTACAAACCATCAATTAATGGACGCAGATATGCTTTCAGTAGAATTAAACGATCTTGAGAATTTTTGTGGTACTACGATTGGCCACAGTCCCTGGAAAACCATCAGCCAGGAGATGATTCAGGCGTTTGCCGACGCCACCGGCGATCATCAGTGGATTCACGTGGACGTGGAGAGGGCAAAGCGGGAAGCGCCCTGGAAGAGCCCTGTCGCGCACGGTTTTCTGACGGTGTCGCTGATTCCGCTGCTGAATCAGGACGTGATCAATGTGCAAGGCGCCAGCGCCAGTATTAATTACGGTATGAACAAGCTGCGGTTCCCCGCCGCCGTGAAGTCCGGGTCGGCGATTCGCAGCAAGATGGAATTATTGGACGTATCCAGGGTGGATGATCAGCGCACACTGGCTACTTATAAGACGACCGTGGAAATCCAGGGCGAGGACAAGCCCGCCTGTGTGGCGGAGAATCTGGTGATGTATGTCGCCTAGAGGGTCGATGCCATGACGATAAAAAGGGGCCATAAGGCCCCTTTTTAGTTCAGGAGGAAGAGGCAGATCTGATCAATCAATCTCTACCTGAAGAATCTTGCCATCCTTCACCACCGCTAAGGTAGGATCAGTAATGAACCCACCGTTTTCGGTCACACCGATGACTTCGTACGGGTTCTTGCTGGCATCCATGTTTTTCAGGGCATCGTCAACCGCTGCACGCAGGGTTTTCGGATCGGTGGAATCCGTTGCATCCATGGCTTCCACCAGGGCGTGCAGCGCCAGGTAGTTGAAAGCCGCTTCGGAGCCGGGCACCTTGTCGTACTCGGCCTGGTAGCGTTTGATGAAGTCCTGGGCCGCCGAGGTCTCATACACGCTCAGCGGGACCACGCCAATGGCGCCCTCCATCATCTCCAGACCACCAGCGACCTGGGCCACTTCGTCGATCTTCGCCTGGTCCATCACGATGAAACTACCCTGGAAACCCATCTGGCGTGCCTGCTGTACTACCAGACCGGTTGGCTCGGAGGCACCGCCCACAAACATCACATCCGGACCTTCGGAGATGATACGGCTGACGCCGGTAAAGAAATCCGCCGATTTGTTGTAGTCCATGGGAGTCTCGGAAACGACTTCACCGCCCTTGGATTCCCACTCTTTCTTGACCATAGTCGCCCAGATCTTGGCATACTCGTGCGTGGCTCCACCCATTCCCAGCTTCTTGCCCTGGTGCTCAAGGGCGTAGTCGGTAAAGGCTTTGACGTAGCCATCAAACGTGGGCGGAATACGCAGGGTCAGGCTGTTTCCCTTTTCAGTGATGCTCGGCACGCTGGAGTAGGCCATCAACAGGAAATCATCTTTTTCGTTAAAGTCCTGCAGAGCAAAAATGCCGCCGGAATGGGGCACAAAGATCGCCGCAACGTTGGACTCCTGCTTCAGTCGCTTGGCGTTGGTGGCGGCCTGGGCCGGCGAGTAGCGATCATCCAGAGAAACCAGGTTTACCGTGGTCTTTTCGCCGTTCAGGTCAAAACCGCCGGCTTCGCTGATCTCCTCAACGGCCATCCGCAGTCCGGACAGGGTGTTTTCGCCGTAAAGCGCGGCGCCGCCGCTCAGCGGACCGGTGAAACCAATGTTGACTTCGCCCGCCATGGCACCGGCGGACAGGCTCATACCAAGGGTCGCCGCCGCGACAGCCTGACCCAGTTTTTTGGCTATTTTCATTGTTGTCTCCTGGTTTTGTGTTGTGCGTGTCTCTCTAATTTTTGTTTGAGGCCGGTCAGGCCCCGATATACGCTTTGCGGACTTCTTCATTGCCCAACATGGTCTCCCGGTCCCCTTCCATCACCAGACGACCGTTTTCCATAACATAGGCCCGATGAGCAATCTTCAAGGCCGCAAAGGCATTCTGTTCAGCCAGCAGCACCGTTGTGCCCAGGCTGTTGATCTGCTTGATGGTTTCGAACATCTGCTTGACCACCAACGGGGCCAGGCCCAGGGATGGCTCATCCAGCATCAGCAAGCGGGGACGACTCATCATGGCGCGACCGATGGCCACCATCTGTTGCTGGCCGCCGGACAGCGATCCGGCCGGTTCATCCGCCTTGTCTGAAAGGATCGGGAACAGCTCCAGCACCTCGTTCAGGCGCTTCTTGTTGCCCTGGCGATCCCGGCGATGCACGTAAGCCCCCATCATCAGGTTCTGCATCACACTCATGTCGGGGAAAAGCTTGCGCCCCTCGGCGCACTGCACCACGCCGCTGGAAACAACGGCACTGGCTTTCATGCCGTTGAACTGTTTGTCTTCGAACCGGATATCGCCGGCGGCTGGCTTCACCAGGCCGCTGATCGCGTTAAACAGGCTGGTTTTACCCGCACCGTTGGCTCCAAGCAGTACCACCAGTTCCCCGGTATCCACGGACATCGAAATATCCGTCAGGGCCTTGAAGCTGCCGTAACAGACATCCACATGTTTAAGCTGCAGCATCTTCATCACCTCCCAGATAGGCCTCAATCACCGCCGGATTGTTACGCACGTCTTCCGGCGTGCCCTCGGCAATCTTCTCGCCGTGGTCCAGCACCATGATCTTGTCCGCCAGGCTCATGATCATGTCCATCTTGTGCTCGATCAGGCACACGGTCAGGCCTTTCTCATCCACCATCTTGCGCATCAGCGCGGCAAAACCGGCGGTCTCTTCCGGATTGACCCCGGCCGCAGGCTCGTCCAGCAACACAATCTTTGGATCGGTCGCCAACGCCAGGGCAAAGGCCACCCGCTTACGTTCTTCCTGGGTGATATCAGCAATGAACTGACCGGCCACATGCCTGAGGCCGACAAATTCCAGGGCTTCCATCGCCTTGTCCCGCGCGGATTTTTCTTCCCGTTGCAGGCGTTTGCTGTTGATCAGCACGTCCCAAAGGCCGGACTTGGTGCGCAGGCGATGGCCCACGATCAGGTTATCCAGCACGGTGGCCTGCTCGAACAGGTTGGTGGTCTGGAAAGTCCGCCCCACGCCCAGCCGTGCCACCTTGTCGCTGGGCAGGGTGGTGACATCCATACCGTCCAGCAGGATGCGGCCGGACGTCGGTGCATACATACCGGAGATCAGATTGAAGAAGGTACTTTTTCCGGCGCCGTTCGGGCCGATGATGGCGTTGATCTTGCCCGTCTCGAACTCCACGGAGACATCATTCACCGCTGCCAGGCCGCCAAACATTTTGGTCAGATGTTCTACCTTAAGCATTGCTCTGCGCCTCCCGGTTCTGTGTGGTGTTTACCTTGCTCTCCTGGCGCTTCTTCGAGGGCGCCAGTGCCTGGGACTTGCGGTGCATCCAGGTCAGGAACGAACCGGTAATTCCACGGGGGAAGAAGATCACCAGCAGCACCAGCATCGGCCCGAAAATGATCATCCGGTACTCTTCCAGGAACTGCAGTGACTGAGTGATCCAGACGATGCCCACGGTACCCAGCAGCGGCCCCATGATGGTGCCGATACCGCCCACCAGCAGGTAGGTGATCATGTCGAACGTATGTTGGATATTGGCCTCGTCCGGGCCGATGAAACGAACCATCCCCGCATACAGTGCACCCGCCAGACCGGCATAGGTGGTGGACAGGACAAACGCCAGGACCTTGTTGCGCATCAGGTTGATACCCAGGGACTGGGCCAGCTCGTCACCGTTGCGAATGGCGAGGAACGTACGCCCCAGCAGTGACTTCGACAACCGCCCCATGAACCAGATCGCAAACACCAGGAAGGCCAGCACCAGATAGTAGAACGGAGTGGTGTCGGTGAAATCCACCAGGCCAAAGCCGTAGGGCTCGGCAATGTCACGGACACCAATGGCGCCATGGGTCAGCTCTTCCCACTTGTCGATCAACAGGTAGATGATGAAGCCCACGCACAGGGTAAAGATGGCGAAGTAGTGCTCTTTCAGGCGCAAGGAGACAATACCCACCAGAAAACCAAGCACGGCGGTCATGACCAGTGCGCCCACGAAAGCCGGCCAGAAGCTCCAGCCATAGTCGACGGTCAACAGGCCCAGAGTATAGGCACCGATGGCGAAGAAACCACCGTGGGCCAGGTTCAGCTGGCCGCAGAAGCCGGTGATAATGTTCAGGCCGTAGACCGCTATCGCCCAGACGAAGGCGGTAGCCATCACGTACACCTGGTATTCGTTCGCCGCGAAAAACGGAAACAGCACAGCAAAGAGCAGCATCAGGTACTTGGCAGCTGGCGTCATCAGCAAGGATGCGAATTTAAACATGATCAGTGTGCCCCCTTCGCGAACAGGCCCTGTGGACGAACGGACAGGATCAGCACCAACAGGCCGAAGGCGATGATGTCCTTGTAGGAAGTGGAGATATAGAACCCTCCGAGCGCCTCGGCGAAACCGATGATCATGCCCCCGACGATGGCGCCGGGGATGCTGCCCATGCCACCAAGAATGATGATCACGAAGGCTTTCATGATGACCAGGTGCCCCATGGCGGGATACACCAGGTTGATGGGCGCGTAGAGGGTGGCGGCAAAGGCGGCCAGCACGCCGGAGATGGCAAACGTCATCATCGCGACGCGATTGGCATCAATTCCAACCAGGAAGGCGCCGTCGCGGCTCTGAGCCATGGCGATGATGGTCGCCCCGGTCATGGTCTTGCGCAGGAACAGCTGCAGCGCAATCACCAGGGTAAAGGCACCGACAATGATCAGCAGACGCTGTTCGGGAATGATCAGCCCGTCGAAATTCAGGATGCCGGTAAACGGCGAGGACATGCGACGGAAATCCGAGCCCCAGAACATCTGTACCACCGCTTCCAGGAACAACAGAATACCGATGGCGGCGATCTTGTCATGGATCGGCGGCGAGTGTCTCAGGGGATGGAACACCAGGCGCTCACACAGTACGGCCAGGATGGCGACCACAACGGCCGAACCGGCCATGGCGATCCAGTAATGCGCTCCCAGGTCCACCATAAAGAAATAGGACATGAAGGCGCCGACCATATACAGCGCACCGTGTGCGAAGTTCGGGATATGAAGTATCCCGTAGACCAGGGTCAGGCCCAGGGCTACGAGACCGTAGATGCTCCCCAGGGTTAACCCGTTGATGATTTGTTGGAAGAAAAGGTTCAAGTGTGCTCCTCCGCTGTTTTGTTGTTGTAGCGAGTTATGCGGTTTTGAGCAGAGCCTTGCGGCCCTGCATCGGCATGGTGAAACAATTGCACCGATCGTCTCGCATGTCAATATTTAGAATTGCATTTCGCCATGCGAAACTTAGAGACAACAAAAAGACGTCATACCTTACTCTTCCACTCTTCTTCCTGTAGCGCGCGCCACATCAGCTTGCCCGTGGGAGATTTTGGCAGCTCATCCACAAAATCAATGATTTCAGGTACTTTGTAAGCCGCCATTTGCTCCTTGCACCAACTGACGATGTCTGCTTCGGTGGTCCTTCCATCCGCTTCCGGCGTCAGCACAATGCAGGCCTTCACGGTTTCTCCGCGCTTGGGGTGCGGCGACGAAATGATGCACACCTCGTGGATTGCCGGGTGGCGGTACATAAGCCCTTCCACCTCGGAGGGCCAGACCTTGAAACCGGAGGCGTTAATCATCCGCTTGACCCGGTCCACCATGAAGAAGTACCCCTCCTCGTCGTAATAGGCGAGGTCGCCGGTACGGAAGAAACGCTTACCGTCGATTTCCACAAACGCGGCCTCGGTTTCAGCGGGGCGATTCCAGTATCCCTGGGTCACCTGGGGGCCGTAGGAGACAATTTCCCCGACCTCACCCGGGCCTTTCTCTTCCAGGGTTTCTACATCAATAATGCGGCTGTCGACATCGAATACCGGGATGCCCAGGCATTGGGGCTTGGGATGATCCGGCGGATTGATGTGGGTGGCGGCCATGGTTTCCGACAACCCATAGCCTTCGATGTAATCCAGTCCGGTCATGGTCTTGAGCTTGGCGGCCACCGCTTCCGGCATCGCCGCGCCACCGCCGCCAATGGTGTTCAGGCTGCTCAGGTCGTAGCTGGCAATGTCCGGATTCGACAGGAAATCCACGGCCATGGTGACGATGTTGGTCCAGCCGCTGACCTGATAGCGCTCAATCAGCCGGGCTGCAGTGGTGCGGTCCCAACGCGTCATAATGACAGTAGTCGAGCCACTGAAGATGGAGCTGTTCATCGAACTGGTCATGCCGGTCACGTGGAAGAACGGCAGCGTTGCCAGTTGAACGGTGTTGGCCGTACTCAGATTCCAGAACGCACGATGCACAGCCGTGGCCATGACACTGCGATGGGTATGCACGCAACCTTTGGGCGCGCCCGTGGTGCCGGAGCTGTAGGGAATCACCGCCAGGTCGTCCGGTCCGGCGGTATGCGCTGTCGGCTTATGGTCCGCAGCCAGCGCCTGCTCCCAGGTCACGATACCCGGCATCTCTTTTGACCAGACCGGAGCGGCCACCTCCGCGGGCAGATCCAGATCGGTGTCCTTGTTGATATAGGTGCTGTAGGACGCCACCACGACCTGGTCGAGATCCGTGTTTTCCAGCAGCGGCACGATAAACCCCGCCAATTCCTGCCCGGCCAGACACACACTCGCACCGGTATCGGCAATGTAGTGTTCCAGCTCGGCGGCCCGATTCATCGGGTTCACCGGAATCACCACCGCGTCGGCGCGCAGGATGGCGTAGTAGGCAATCACATACTGGGGAGCGTTCTGCATATAGAGCAGAACACGATCGCCCTTTTTGACACCCTGGGCCTGAAGATAGCCGGCCATCGTTTCTACCTCAGCCAACAATTGGCTGTAGCTCAAAGGCGCGTCGTAAAAGATGATCGCCGTGTGGTCCGGATACCGCAGGGCGGAAATTTCCAGGTTGGTGAAAACGCTGGTGTCAGGCAGCGTCATGGTTTTCGGCAATTCTTTGGGCCAGACGTTGTGATGGCGTGTAAATGTCATTGTTGTAATCCCCTCGTACAAGTCAGTGGGCCGCAGTCGCGACCAGCTCAAATACTTCTACACCCCCAGGCAAGGCTTCCTGGTGACGCAATGGTGTTATCGCAATGGCTTTTTCCCGTAGCACAGTGACATCCTCATCCGGAGTCTGGATGTGCCGGGAGTTGCGATCGAACCCCAGCCACCAGTAAGGCAGGCTGCGGGCATCCTGCCCCGCCAGCAGGCGGGGACGCTGAATCGAACCGGTGGACTGACGGCACCATTGAGCCTGCCGGATCACACCGGCATCGCAAGCCGGAAAGTTCACATTCCAGGCGCGGCTCTCGCCAGGTTGCCAGAGCTTGCGGACGACCTGCTCGCCGAACGCCGACACTGGTGACCAGTCCACGCCTTCACGGCTCAGGAAGGCCTGACTCAGGGCAATGGCGGGTATACCCATGTGTTCCGCGCTAAGCACCGCACCCACCGTTCCGGAGTACTGCACCGAGTCACTGATATTGGCGCCACAGTTCACCCCGGACAGCACCAGGTCCGGCGGGGTTTCGCCAAACCACTGAGCCAGCGAATACAGCACACAATCTGCAGGCGTGCCGGACACGGCGTAGCGATTCTCACCCTTTTCATACACCCGCAACGGGTCATGAATGGAAATGCTCTGGCCGGCGCCACTGCGATCGTGCTCCGGCGCCACCACCCAGACCTCCTCGGCCAGGTTGCGGGCAATGCGTTCAAGAATCGCCAGACCCGGTGCGTTAATGCCGTCGTCGTTGGTGATCAGAATGCGACGGACGATCGGCTCTCCCATAGCTATGGAATCACTCATGAACGATCTCCCTCACGGGCTATTTTCCAGCCCACATCCGCCAGCTGACTCGCACGCTTGCCCACTTGCAGGGCATCGGCATTGGCGGCATTGCCCTGCAGCGCGCGGGCATAGACACCCTGAAGAATGGCCGCCAGGCGGAACAGGGAAAACGCCAGGAATACATGCCAGTCGGCGATACCATCCCGGCCGGTCTGCTTGCAGTAACGGGCAATGGTTTCCTGCTCATCGGGAATACCCAATGCCTCCAGGTCCTCACCCAGCAAACCGCGGGAACCTTCCATGTCCGATGGCAAGTGGTAGGGCAGACAGTAATAGGCCAGATCAGCCAGCGGGTGGCCGACCGTGGACAGTTCCCAATCGAGGATAGCGACAACCTCGGGTTTGTCGGGGGCCAGCATCAGATTACCGAAGCGATAATCGCCATGGGCGATGGCACACTCATCGGTGGAGGGCAGATTCTTCGGCAGCCACTCCATGAGTTTGTCCATGGCGGGCATCTCGTCGGTTTTGGACGCCAGGTACTGTTTCGTCCACCGTGCTACCTGCCGGGCGACATAGCCTTCGGGTCGACCATAATCACCCAGGCCCACCGCATTTACGTCTACCGAATGCAGTGCCGCCAGGGTATCAATGGCCGAGAGGTGCGCCGGCATCCGCTCTTGACGGTCCAGCGCCCGCAGCGCCGGATGACTGACAATCCGGCCTTCGAGGAAGTCCATGACGTAGAACGGTGTGCCGATGATGCTACTGTCTTCACACAGGGCCCGGGTGGTAGGCACCGGCACGTCGGTGTGTTCGGACAGGGCCCGCATGACTTTGTATTCCCGCTCCACCATGTGAGCCGAGGGCAGCGTTTTTCCGGGCGGCTTTTTACGCAAAACGTATTGGCCGCTGTCGGTGTCCAGCAGAAAAGTAGGGTTGGACTGCCCGCCTTGAAATTGTTTCACGTCCAACCTGGCACCAAAACCATCAATGGCTTTCTGAAGCCAGGCGAGGAGTTGCGCTTCATCGAATTGGTGGGCTGGCAGCACGTCTACCAACTCTGGAGTCATACTCATTGTTCGTTCATGCCTTCTTTATTGAGTCACGGCCCGCAAAAAAGTTTGATGGCCGGCGGGTGGGGGTGCCTTTGTGCAGGGAACAAAGGTGTCTGAGCGAAGCGAGTTCTTTTTCCCGGAACAAAGGCACCCCCACCCGTCGGCCTCCCCACTCTTGATGGCAATCCTCAGCAAATAGTTTCGCCGCCGTCGGCGACGATAACCTGTCCCGTGATATACGCACTTGCCTTTGTTGACAGAAAAACGGCCAGGCCGGCGATGTCTACCGGGTCACCGATTCTGCGCAGCGGGGTTTTGTCTTCCGCACGCTTCACGCGCACAGGGTCTTCCCAAAGGGCCTTGGCAAAATCGGTCTTGATCAGGCCGGGGGCAATGCTGTTCACGCGGATGCCTTTCGGCCCCCATTCCACGGCGAGGTTACGAGCCAGGGCCGCTTCGGCGGCCTTGGAGACACCGTAGGTACCGATGGTGGTATTGCCACGGATGCCCGCGATACTGGATAGAAGAACAACCGCACCTTCACCTTTTTCCGCCATCTGCGGCAGCACCATATTGGTGAGCCAGAAGGTACCTTTGACATTGGTGTCCATGATCTTGTCCCAGGCGTCGTCAGTCATTTCTGCGGTGGTGCCGTAGACCGGATTGGTGGCGGCGTTGCACACCAGGACGTCGATGGAACCCCAGGCTTCGTTGGTCTTGTCCACCAGGTTCTGCAGGTCTTCTTTCTTGCCCACGTGGCAGGGAATGGCGATGGCCTCGTAACCCTGCTCTTTCAGCTCGCCGGCGACCTGTTCACAGGCATCGGCCTTGCGGCTGGAGATCACGACTTTGGCGCCCAGGCGGGCCATTTCCTCGGCAATGGAGCGGCCGATGCCTTTGGTGGAGCCGGTGATCAGGGCGACTTTTCCGGTCATATCAAAAAGCGGGTTAGTCATTGTTCGATCCTCATACGCTGAAGTATGGGAGTGGCCGGGGTGATGTCCTTTCGGGACTGTGCAAAACAAGGATGTTTTGCTCAAGCCTACATGGACGTATTCACGGCGTGTCCCGGAAGGACATCACCCCGGCAGCTCTTCCCCCAGATTCAGCGGTTATTGGTTTAGCGGTATTGCTTCAGCTCCAGCTTGGCCACGGAATCCAGGTGCACCTCATCAGGACCGTCCGCCAGCCGCAGGGTCCGGACGTGGGCCCAGGCCTTCGCCAGGAAAGTGTCCTGGGACACACCGGCACCACCGTGAACCTGAATCGCGCGATCAATGATCTTCAGCGCCATACTCGGAGCAATCACCTTGATCATCGCGATTTCCTGACGGGCCACCTTGTTGCCGACGGTATCCATCATGTGCGCCGCCTTCAGGGTCATCAGCCGCGCCTGCTCAATCTCGATGCGGCTGCGGGCAATATCCTTGCGGATGGAATCAAAGCTGGACAACGGTTTGCCAAACGCCTCGCGGGCATTGGCACGCTGACACATCAGCTCCAGGGCACGCTCAGCCACACCAATGGTTCGCATGCAGTGATGAATACGGCCCGGCCCGAGGCGACCCTGAGCGATCTCGAAACCACGGCCCTCACCCAGCAGAATGTTGTCCACCGGTACCCGCACATTGTCATAGTGAATCTCGGCGTGGCCGTGCGGCGCGTGGTCATAACCAAACACCGTCAGCGGGCGGATCATCTTCACCCCCGGCGTGTCCAGAGGCACCAGAATCATCGACTGCTGCTTATGCTTCTCGGCATCCGGATCGGTCTTGCCCATGACGATGGCAATCTTGGCCGTGGTGGTCATGGCACCGGAAGACCACCACTTGCGACCGTTGATCACATATTCGTCGCCTTCGCGGCGGATTTCACAGGCGATATTGGTAGCATCGGAAGAGGCCACGTCCGGCTCGGTCATGGAGAAACAGGAGCGGATCTCGCCGTTGAGCAGTGGCTTCAGCCACTTATCCTGCTGTTCTTTATTGCCGTAGCGGGCAATGGTTTCCATGTTGCCGGTGTCTGGCGCGGAACAGTTAAACACTTCCGAAGCCATGGACGAACGCCCCATGACTTCGCACAGGTGCGCGTACTCGTAGTTGGTCAGGCCGGCGCCGAATTCGCTTTCCGGCAGGAACAGGTTCCACAGGCCAGCGGCCTTGGCCTTGACCTTCAGTTCCTCAATGATCGGTACCGGCGCCCAACGGTTCTCCGCCTGCTCGACCTGCTCATGGTACTTGTGCTCATTCGGGTAAATATGGGCATCCATGAATTCGTGAAGCTGCGCCTGCAGCTTTTTGGCTTTATCAGACAGTTCAAACATGTCCAGTACCTCGTTGGTTGATAGTCGTTCGCCGGCAGTGACAACACCGGTGCGTCTTTTGTTGTTTCAATGATCAGATTGGTACGCCTTCCGGCTTTTCACTGCCGGAACGGATACGGAAAGTGCCTTCCGCGATGGCCAGGAGATTGCCCTTGTCATCGTGGACTTCTCCGGTGCTGTTAAAAATCCGAGTGCCACCTGCCCGTTTGCGGCCCGTCACACGGATAGTTCCACCGGAACACTGGCCGGTGAATGTGGTGGTCAGCGACAGGGTGATGGCCTTGCGCATCCGGCCCGGATACGGGCAATAGGTACCGGCTTCGGCCAGGACAATATCCAGCAGGGAAGTCAGCACACCGCCATGGATCACGCCCCCCAGGTTCAGATGACGGGGTTGCAGCTCCAGCTCAATCACCGCCTCGTTCTCTTCCCAGGACACCTGGCGATACCCCAACAGATTGTGAAACCCGGGCAGATCCTGGCCGCCACGGATATGCAAACTCTCATCATTCATTACACTTTCATCCCCGGCAGGTTAAGAGAAGCGGTGTTGCCTCCATCCACGGGCAGGGACTGGCCGGTGATGTAGCTGGCGTCATCGCTGGCCAGGAACAGGATGGCAGCGGCAACTTCTTCCGGCGCACCGTAGCGGCGCAGTTCACAGCGAGCCCCCAGCTTGTGGGCTTTCTCGTTGGCGCGGGCATAGTCGAAAATGGCCTGGGTCATCCCGGTTTCCACCAGTCCCGGACACACGGCATTCACTCGGACATTGTCCGTTCCCAGGTCACAGGCGGCGGTCATGGTGAGGTTGATCACACCGGCTTTGGACGCACTGTAGGCATTACCACCGGCACCGGAGCGAATACCCGCCACAGAGGCGGTATTGACGATCGATCCCAGTTTCCGAGCCTGCATGTATGGCGCCACATGCTTAATGAACAGCATGGTGCCGATCAGGTTTACCGACAGGACTTTTTCCCATTCTTCCCGATCATTTCCAGTGACGTCGGGGTGGCCATCGCCGGTACTGGCAATACCGGCGATATTGCACAACACGTCAATCCGGCCAAAGGTGGACATCGTTTCTTCAACCAGCGATCTGACCTGGTCTTCGTCCGCCACATCGCCAATACGGCGCAGGGTTTCGGCACCTTCAGGAATGAGGCTTTCGGTATCCAGCAGACCCGCTTCAGAGCGATCCACCATCATCACCTGTGCGCCCTCGCGGGCCAGCCGTACTGCGGTGGCCCTGCCGATGCCGCTACCTGCCCCGGTAACGATGGCTACCCGATTGTCGAAACGCGCCATGCCGATGCTCCTTTTTGTGTTTTGTTGCGCCGTCATAAAATTCAACTTGACTGTAATTTGTCACGCCACCGGGTTTTGAGTCAATATATTCGGAAGTTAATTTCACTAGATAAAACACAACAACACCGAGAGGCGAAAAAATGAAAAACACCCAGCAAATGCCTGTGCATGCTCCCATTGAGCCGGAAGAGACCATGGAAGCCCTCGGTCAACGTATCCAGCAACTGGCGATCGAACGCCCTGACCATGTCGCACTCATTGATGGCGAGATTCAGGTCAGCTGGCGGGAACTGGTCTGGCGCGCCAATCGCATTGCCAATCGGCTTCGGTCCGCCGGACTGGAACAGGGCGATGCCGTGGCGGGGCTAGCGGAAAACAGCATCAACTACGTCGCACTGTATCTCGGTACATTGGTGGCCGGTGGCTGCATGGTGCCGCTCTCAGGCATGGCCAGCGATGACAGCCTGGTGCTGATGCTGAAAGATTGCGGCGCCCGTTTCCTGTTTGTGTCCCGAAAGAATTTTGATCTGTTTGAAGGCATGGCCGGCAAGCTCGACACACTCGGGCCTGATCAGCGTATAGGGCTGGATGGTCAAGGCCCGGGGATAAGCCAGGATCTTGAGTCCTGGCTGGGAGACATCGACGCCGGAGCCAACCCGGCGCCGGTCACCCTGGATGATCCGTTCAATATCATTTACAGCTCCGGCACCACCGGCACACCCAAGGGCATTCTCCACGACTATCGTTTCCGCCAGCGCCAGATGGTCCGGATGAGCCGCTTCGGGCTGGACGGCGACGCCATAAACCTGGTCTCCACGCCGATGTATTCCAACACCACCCTGGTGTCCGTACTGCCCACCCTTTTCCACGGTGGCACTCTGGTACTCATGGCAAAATTCGATGCCCGGCGCTTTCTCGAACTGGCCGAACGCTACCGCGTGACCCACGCCATGCTGGTTCCGGTTCAGTATCAGCGCATCCTGTCCGATCCGGAATTCGATCGCTTCGACCTGTCCGCCTTCCAGCTCAAACTCTGCACCAGCGCCCCTCTGGGAGCCAAGGTCATCAAGGAAGCCATGGAGCGCTGGCCCGGCAACATCCGCGAGGTGTATGGACTGACGGAAGGCGGTATTTCCACCAGCCTGGACTGCGCTGCACATCCGGATAAGTGGGACTCGGTAGGGACACCGACCGAAGGGGCGGAAGTCCGGGTGATTGACGAAGAAGGCAACGAGTTGCCTCGGGGTGAAACCGGGGAGATCGTGGGCCGCGCCATCTCAATGATGCGGGGTTACATCAACCGCGAGGAACAAACCCGTGAGATGCTCTGGACCAGTCCCGAAGGTCTGACGTTCTATCGCAGCGGAGATATGGGGCGAATCGACGAAGAGGGCTTTGTCTATATCCTGGACCGGCGCAAGGACATGATCATCTCCGGCGGTTTCAACATCTATGCCGTGGATCTTGAAAAGGTACTGCAGGCCCACCCCGCTGTCGCCGATGTCGCAGTGATTGGCATTCCCAGCGAGCAATGGGGAGAAACACCCCTGGGTCTGGTCGTGCGCAACCCCGGCTGCACGGAGGAGGAAGCGGACATCCTGGACTGGGCCAATGGACAACTGGGCAAAACCCAACGCCTGGCGGCGATTGAGTTCCGCCCGGAACTGCCCCGCTCCACCATTGGCAAGGTGCTGAAGCGGGAGCTGCGGGCGCCTTACTGGGCCTGATCTAGCGCTTCTCCATCCGTGTCAGAGCGGCCCGGCAATCCTCCGACCGGAGCCGCTCGGCAAATACCGTGCGCTCCCGCTCCAGGGCCTCACGCACCGCTTCCCGCCACGGGGCCTTGATCAGCCGCTTGCTGGCTCGCAGGGCTTCCCGGGGTTTGGCCGCGAGCCTTCTGGCCTGTGCCAGCGCCTCGTCCACCGCCTGACCGTCGTCGACCGCGCGGCTGACCAGCCCACATTCCCGGGCTTCCTCGCCGTCCAGGGTTTCCCCCATCAGCAACAAATCCGCGGCACGCCGGGCTCCCAGGTGCAGGGGCATAGTCACGGTAGACGCGGCTTCCGGCACCAGCCCCAGATCCACAAACGCGGTCTTGAAGCGCGCGGACCGGCCGGAGATGACGGAATCACAATGCAACAACAGGGTAGTGCCAATCCCAATCGCCAGCCCCTCAACTGCAGCGATGACCGGTGTATCACAAGCCATCAGGACTTCGATGAAGTCCAGGGCGGCGGAGGGTTTCGGGTTGGCATCCGTGGCGCGGGCGCGGAAATCATCAAGATCGTTGCCGGCGGTAAACACACCGCCCTCGCCACTGATCACGATGGCATGCACACTGGTGTCTGCCGCCGCTGCACTCACGCCTTCGGCCAGTGCCTGGTACATATCGCGGGTCAGGGCATTTTTCTTGTTCGCGCGACTGATGATCAGGTGAGTGACACCTGGCCAATTTTGCGTGTTAATCACTGAAAACCTCCCCATGGACTAAACTTTGGTAACGGAATATCGACGACCATCCTATTGCAAAAAGCAAGGCATGTGTTAGATTCAGACACATGAATTCATTCTGCAGTCGTTAGTTTTGCAGAGCGAAATCGACAAAAGGACGTCCAACACAATAATGATTGAGGTCCAGCAATGAAAATGCTAACCACCGCCAGAAAAACCCTGACTGTTTACGGCTCCGCCCTGACCCTGGGTCTGGCCGCTGCCCTGACAAGCGCCCCGGTCGCCGCCGAGGAAACCTATACCTGGAAGGTTCAGTCCCACTGGCCGGGCTCCAGCAGTTCCTATGAAGACAGCCTGGTTCGCCTCAAAAAGATTCTTGAAGAACGCACCGACGGACGCCTGGAGCTGGAGCTGTACGAAGCAGGCTCGCTGTTCAAGGCCAAGGAAATCTTCAACGCTGTCAGCCGGGGCATCCTGGAAATGGGCACCATTTCTCCGTCCTATGCCCAGGACAAGATCACCCTTGCCGGCATTGCTTCCGGCCTGCCATTTGCCTTCCGCAATGTCTGGGAAGCCGCCTATTTCCATCAGGGCCTGGGCTTTGAACAAATGCTTCGTGATGAAGCCGCCGAACATAACGTCTACTGGGCAACCGACAAGGTCTATCCCACCGAGATGGTAGTCAAGCAGCCGATCAACAGCTGGGACGACTTCACCAAGCTGAAAATCCGCTCCTCGGGGGCATTGCAGACATTCCTGACCGAAGCCGGTGCCGCCGCGTCCTACATTCCGGGCAGTGAACTCTACACCGCCCTGGACTCCGGCATTGTCGACGGCGCCCATTGGGGCGCTTCCCAGGGCGCCTTCAGCATGGGTCTGTATGAGGTGGCCAAGTACCACGTACAGCCGGCACTGAACATTGCCGGCACCGACGTCATCATTGTCAGCCAGAAGGCCCTGGACAAGCTGCCGGAAGACATGCAGAAAACCGTCAAGCAGGCGCTGGATGAGCAGTTCTGGTTCCGTACCAACGAGTACCTGTACAAGGAACGCATCACTCTGGCCAAGGCCATCAGCGAACACGATGTTCAGGTCAACACCCTGCCCGATAAGGTGCAGGATCGCCTGACCCAGACCGCCCAGAAACTGTGGGATGAGGAAGGCAAGCGCAGTGACAATGCCAAGAAAGCGCTGGACATGCTGAAAGGCTACCTGTCAGAACTGGGCTACCTGTAAACGCCTGACAGCTGAACCCGGCCGGGCCAGTTTTCTGGCCCGGCTTTGCTTGTGAACCCACCGTTTCCCGGAGAATACCAATGGGTGTGCTGACTGCATTCATGAGAGGCGTTACCCGCCTCAATGATGTTATCGGGCGCGGGATAGCGCTGATCGTTTTTGCCATGTTCGTGTTCCTGATCATGGAAGTGGCCTTCCGCTACCTGTTCAACTCACCCACCGTGTGGACTAACGAACTGACCCAGATGCTGTTTGGCATCTACGCCGTCATGTCCGGTGGTTACATCATGGCGCACCGTGGCCACGTGAATGTCGATCTGCTGCATTCACACCTGTCCCCTCGCGGCCGGGCCATCCTCGACATTCTGACTTCGGTGGTCTTTTTCATCTTCACACTGGCACTGCTGTATTTCGGCTACGACATGGCCAGCGAGTCCATCGCCAGCTGGGAAACCTCCTATTCCGCCTGGAACCCGCCGATCTGGCCAGTTAAGGCCGCCATTCCACTGGGCACCGGTTTGCTGGTTCTGCAAGGCATCGTCAAGTTACTGGAAGACATCGCAGTGGCCTTCAACCTCAGTTACTACACCCCCGAAACCCAGGAAGACGAGAAAGGAGAGGCACTGTGAGTATTGAAGTCCTGACCCTGCTTTTCTTCGGCTCCCTGCTGTTCTTCCTGCTGCTCGGCCTGCCACTGGCCTTTGTGCTGGGCGGCGTGTCCGTTGTCTTCCTGTATTTCACCTGGGGATTCGATTCCTTCTACATGGTGTCCTCGCAGATCTGGGGCACCATGGAAAGCTTTACCCTGGTGGCGATCCCCCTGTTCGTGTTCATGGCGATGATCCTGGAGCGAACCGGGGTGGCCAAGGATCTGTACCGCATGATGCACCTCTGGTGCGGTGGCCTGCGGGGTGGCCTGGCCATCGGCACCCTCGTTATCTGTGCCGTGTTCGCGGCCATGGTCGGTATCAGCGGCGCGGCGGTTGTCGCCATGGGCACCATCGCCCTGCCGTCCATGCTCGAACGGGGTTATGACAAGAAGATGGCCCTGGGTGTGATCAACACCGGCGGTGGCTGGGGCATTCTTATTCCCCCCAGCATCCTGATGATTCTCTATGCCCTCATCACCGGCGTGTCCGTGGGCAAGATGTTTGCCGCCGGCATCATGCCGGGCATTCTGCTGATGGTGCTGACCGCCATCTACATCCTGGTGCGCAGCCACCTGCAGCCCGAACTGGCTCCTGCTCTGCCGAAGGAAGAGCGCGGCACCTGGCCGGAGAAGCTTCGTGCCCTGCGGGCGGTGCTGTTGCCCATCGGCGTAGTGTTCATGGTGCTGGGTTCGATCATTGGCGGCATCACCACGCCAACCGAAGCCGCCGCCATGGGTGTCCTCGGCGCACTGATCTCCGCTGCTGTCTACAAGCAGTTCAAGTGGAGCATCCTGCAGGAAGCGGCGATCCGTACGTTCAAGCTCACCGGTATGATCATGTGGATCCTGTTCGCGGCCCACGCCTTCAGTGCCGCCTATCAGAGCATGGGCGCCCAAGACCTGATCGAGAGCCTGATGAACATGATTCCCGGCGGGCCCTGGGGCATCATCATTGCCATGATGGTGATTGTGTTCCTGCTGGCCATGGTGCTGGACCCGGTCGGCATCATGCTGATCACCCTGCCGGTATTCATGCCGATTGTGGAATCTCTGGGGTTCGATCCGATCTGGTTCGGCATCCTGTTCGTGATCAACATGGAAATCGGCTACATGACACCGCCGTTTGGCTTCAACCTGTTCTACCTGAAGGGCGTGGTGCCACCCAGCATAACCATGAAAGACATCTACTCCTCGATCATTCCTTTTGTCATTGTCGAGATTGTGGGTCTTGCTCTGATCATGATCTTCCCGGAAATCGCCACCTACCTGCCGGATCTGTTCTTCTGAGCCGATCCGGCTCCTGGCAGGTCTGAGCAGGTTGCGCGCTTCAAGGAGTAGCGTCTATTTTGTAGACAAGTCCCCGGCACAAGGATTCGGGGACACCCTGCTCACGGAGGAAACTCATGAAACGCGCATTTTCGCTTTGCCTTGCCCTGGCTTTCACCCTGTTTTTTACGGCCAGTCCGGTGGCTGCCGGCAGTCTCACTGACGGGAAAGTCCGGGCCTTCATCAACACCCTGCAAGAAGCTGAAACCCTGGAAGGCGACTTTGACCAGCTGAACGAGGAACTGTCGGGCTCCGGAAATCCGTCGGAAATGCCCGATTTTTCATCCATCTTTTCCGACTCGGTCAACAAAATGCGGGGGCACGAAGCCTACGACCGCATGGAAGATATCGTTGAAGACAACGGGTTTGACTCCATGGAAGACTGGGGCGCCACGGGGGATCGGGTATTCCAGGCCTGGATGGCCATTGAAATGGAAAATCAACATCCTGAAATGGTGCGGGAGATGGCCGGCGCAATGGATGAGATCAACAATAACCCTAATCTGACCGAGGTTCAGAAGGAACAGATGCGGGCCATGATGGGGAATGCGACGTCCGCCCTGGAGAATGCGAGCAAGGCCCCGGAGGCAGACAAACAGGCAGTCAGGCCACACATGGAGGCGCTACGATCGGCGACTGGCTCGGGTGAGGACTACTGACGAACTCTGTCTTGCGGAGTTCGGTGAACGGCAGGATAAAAAGGGCAGAACCAACGCGGTTCTGCCCTTTTTAGTGTCACGCCATCAGGTTGTATATAAACACGATGGCCACCGCGACCGGTGTCACGAAACGAATCAGGTTATACCAGAGGGTGAAGCTGCCACTCTCCAGCGCCAGATCCGCCTTCAGGGACTCTTTCGCCACAAACCAGCCGACAAATACCGCGGTCAGAAGTCCTGACAATGGCAGCATGACGTTAGCCGTGAAGAAGTCCAGCAAGTCGAAGATGGTTTTGCCTTCAAAGCGCTCGAACATACCCAGCGGCGCAAAACCGGCCCACTCGTTCAGGGACAGGATAGACGCAACACCCAGCAACCAACAGGCAGCGCCCACCAGGATTGCGCTACCAACACGCCCCATGGAGAACTTCTCTTCAACCCACTCAACCACCGGTTCCAGCAGCGAAATACCGGAGGTCCAGGCGGCAAACAGCAGTAGCACGAAGAACAGCGTGCCGAACAGGCTACCCATAGGCATCTGGCCAAAGGCCAGCGGCAGCGTCTGGAAGATCAGGCCGGGACCGGCACCGGCTTCCAGTCCATTGGCAAACACCACCGGGAAAATCGCCAGCCCCGCCAGCAACGCCACCACGGTGTCCATAACCGAGACCATGACCGCTGTGCGGCCAATGGAAACATCAGGGCTGAGATAGGAACCGTAAGCCATCATGATCGCCATACCCAGGCTCAGGGTGAAGAAGGCATGGCCCAGGGCGATCAACACGCCGTTAACGGTCAGAGCGCTGAAATTCGGGGTGAACAGGAAACTCACCGCCCGGCCAAAGCCATCGGTTGTCGCGGCATAGCCAACGACAAGCAGCAACAGCACAAACAGGGCCGGCATCAGGATAGTGACCGCCCGCTCAAGGCCGGATTTGAGGCCACGGGCTACCACAAAAATGATCAACCCCATAAACAGGGTATGCCACGCCAGCAACACACCGGGGCTGGCGAGCAGATCACCGAAGATAGCGCCGATGGCGTCCGCACTCTGGCCGGTAAAGTCACCGCTGGCTGCGTGGCCAATATAGGATGCTGCCCAGCCGCCAATCACGGAATAGAAGGACAGGATGATGAAAGCTGCCAGCACGCCGATGATCGCAGAGATACGCCAGGCCGGTGAGCTCAGATTTCGCTCCGCAACCAGTCGCATGCTGGTCACCGGGTTATGACGGCCATTACGGCCAAGAAACACTTCCGCCATCATGATGGGGATACCGATAATGGCGATACACAGCAGGTAAACCAGGACAAAGGCACCGCCACCATTCTCACCGGTTACATAAGGAAACTTCCAGATATTGCCAAGGCCAACGGCGGAACCTGTCGCCGCCAGAATAAAGGCCAGCCGTGAAGACCACATGCCGCGTGGAGCTGTGGCCGTATTGTTGTCAGTCATGTTTTCATCCTGTGCTTTTGGCTGATGAATCGCTTTATATTGGATTTGCCGGAGATGGCCTCCGGCAATTGGAGCGGGATTTTGCCAGTAGTCGCACGTCGATGCCAGTTAACCCGGGCGCAACACATGACTGCCTGCTGCGCCCGGTTTGTTAACTAGCCGTTTCTACTGACAAAGCGTGTGACCAGATCTTTCAATCCGTGTGACATGTCACTCAAACTGGTACTGCTGTCCTGCGCGGAGTTGGCCTGCTCGGTACTGTTATCCGCCAATTCGGCAATGCTCACGATCTGCCGGTTAATCTCATCCGATACGTGGCTTTGCTCCTCAAAGGCCGCGGACATGCTGATAAAGCTGTCGGAAATACTCTGGATAGCCGACACAATGTCCCGCAATGAGGTTTCTGCCTCGCGGACTTTCGCCAGACCCTGGCCAGCCACTTCCTCACCGTCACGGGTCGCCGATACCGCCTGTTCAACCTGTTGGCGGAAGTCGTCAATCACTTCCTGGATTTTCACGGTTGACTCACGGGTCCGGCTGGCCAGGGTCCGGACTTCATCCGCCACCACCGCAAAGCCCCGTCCCTGCTCTCCGGCACGGGCCGCTTCAATCGCCGCATTGAGAGCCAGAAGATTGGTCTGGTCAGCAATGTCAGAGATCAACTTGGCAGCCTCACCGATGCTGTTGGTGGATTCGCCCAAACGACCGATCACTTCACCAATGCCGTTGACGCGCGTCACCAACTGCTCGATGGCGTCCAGCGCCTCCGCACTGCGCTTGCTACCCGTGGCTGCGAAGCTGTTGGCTTCTTCAGCGTCGCGGGCGTTGGCGTTTACGGTTTCCGCCACTTCCTGAATGGACGCTGTCATCTCATTGATTGCAGATGCCGTCTGATCGGTTTCCGCGCGTTGGCGCGCTATGGCCTTGGCACCCTCGCTGATGTAACCGTGGGACGCTTGTGCCTGTTCGAACAACAGCTCCGCCTGATCCTCTATCCTGGCCAGTGCCGTACGGATTCGGGCGTCTTCGCTGACCAGTACCATTGAAAGCTGCGAGAACAGACCGCTCTCGTCACTGTATGTTCGGGCCACAACGGGGTCACGGAACGCGTCCGGACGAAACGACAGGATCCGGTTCAAACGGCCTGCTACGGATTTCAGGGTAAAAATCGCTCCCAAAACATGACCAGCCACAATCATCGCAATAGCCAGTGTCTGCTCG
Source organism: Marinobacter alkalisoli (assembly GCF_045449795.1). Lineage (NCBI taxonomy): Bacteria > Pseudomonadati > Pseudomonadota > Gammaproteobacteria > Pseudomonadales > Marinobacteraceae > Marinobacter > Marinobacter alkalisoli. Next base: position 138,053 of record NZ_JBJJLB010000027.1, on the reverse strand, counting down.
CCCATACCGAGCGCCCCGAGACTCAAAACCAGAGACAACAAGAATGGCCATCCGGACTTTAGCACGGAGGTCACACGGCTCTGGAGACCGACAATGGAACGCCCCGCGTTGATCCGCTTATACAGGTTCTCGGCACGACCAACCTGTTCCCGTGTCGGGGGTACGCGAACCGATTCATAGCCAACAACCTGGCCATTCTCCCGAATCGGTGTGACATACGCACTGACCCAGTAATGATCACCGGACTCGGCGCGGTTTTTCACCACCCCCATCCAGGCCTTACCGGCTTTCAGGTAGTCCCACATACCCTTGAACACGGCCTGGGGCATATCCGGGTGACGGATAATATTGTGCGCCTGGCCAACCAGTTGATCGCGGGTGAAACCACTGATCTCGGCAAACTCTTCGTTGCAGTAGGTGATTACCCCTTTCAGGTCGGTGGTGGTGATCAGACGACCACCCTCACGCATTTTTACTTCCCTCTGGGTAACCGGCAGATTCTTTCTCATAACGGCATCCGTCTATGTGGGCGCTTTGGCAGCATTTTTTTGTCAGATAGTTGCAAGGTAGACTAATATCACGCTTCTACCAAAGGCGACTATCTTTATGTGGTTACCAAAGTTATCGGCCCGTAACGGGATTTCATTAGTTCGAAAGTTCAAGTAATAGCGAGGCGAGCCCGGGGGTGGAAACGAGCGTTCAGCCACAGGGATGACGCAATCACCACGCCCCCGATAGCCAGCCGGAACAGGTCCGCATCCCGGTTCCAGATCAGCAGGTTAACCAGCAGCCCCGCCGGCACCAGTGCGTTGTTCATGATGGCCAGCGTTCCCGCATCCACCTGACAGCCGCCACGGTTCCACAGGAACAACCCGACCCCGGAGGCTGCCAGCCCCAGCCACGCCAGGACGCCCCACTGCAGTCCGGTTTCCGGCAGCCGGCTGCTGTCACCGAAAATCAGGAATGAAGGCAGCGCGATGATCAGCGCGCCAAAGAAGAAATACCCAAACGTACGAAAGGCAGGCACATCGGACGGGTAGTGACGCATCACGTGCTTGTAGCCTACCTGCCCGGCGGCAAAGGTAAAGTTGGCCACCTGCAACAGCAGGAAGCCGGTAATGAAATCCTGGCTCAACCCATCATAGCGGATGATACCGGCGCCCAGTGTGGCAACGGCGGCTGCCAGCAAAGCTACTGGCGAAAACCGACGATACATCGCATCGTCGATCAGGGTGACATACAGCGGCGTGAAGATGGTGAACAGCAGCACCTCCGGTACGGTGAGGTAGCTGAAGGACCGGTATAGACACAGGTAGGTGATACCAAACTGGAGCATGCCGGCGACCAGGATCCCCAGCTTCTGTCCTGAGGCGACCCCGCGCCAGCGGGTAAACGGCAGAAACACCAGCGCCGCCAGCAAGACCCGTGTCAGCACCGCAAAATCACTGTCCACTTGACCGGCAAGAAATTCACCGATCAGACTGAAGGAGAATGCCCACAAAACCGTTACAAAGACCAGAAGTCCCATATTACCGACGCCAGTTGTTCAGAAAAACGGCACTTTACCGCTTCGTTCCCAAGTCTGTACAGCCACGCAGGACCATTTGCCTATACCGGAAAAGCGGTATGCCGATCGCAACGCTGTTCGGTTACCATGCCCGTTGGCACAACACCCGTTCACCTCCCAAACCGCCAAGGTAGCATCATACTCCATGGACGAGACCCATCAGCCCCTGCCCGCCAGCCGACAACCGCTGATCCGGCGGACGCTCACCGAATGGCGCACCCTGGCGATACTGGGCGGGCCAATCCTGATTGCCCAGCTGGCGCAGATGTCCAATGGTGTGATCGATACCGTTATGGCGGGCCACGCCAGTGCAGAAGACCTGGCGGCGGTGGGTATCGGCAGCAGCCTGTGGATGCCGCTTTTCCTGTTTTTCATGGGGTTGCTGGGCGCACTACAGCCCATCATTTCCGGCTACAACGGCGCCCGCACCACCGACAAGATCATGCCTGCCACCTGGCAGGGGCTCTACATCGCCGCCGCCGGGTCGCTGGTGATGATCCTGCTTCTGACCCATGTGCATCCGGTTCTGGATCAGCTCAACCTCGATCCCCATACCGCCGGCATCACCCAGGGTTACCTCGACGCCTTTGCCTGGGGAATACCGGCCCTGTTACTGATGACCGCGTTACGGGGTCTGACCGATGGCCTGGGCCACACCCGTGTGATTATGGCCTTTGCCGTATTAAGCACCCTGCTCAACCTGCCGCTGAATTACATATTCATCTACGGCAAACTGGGACTGCCCGCCATGGGTGGCGTGGGATGTGGCTGGGCCACGTCGCTGTCCAACGGTGTCGCCGCGATTGCCCTGCTGGCATACCTGAATCGCAGCGAAGTTTACCGTCGGTTTCACCTGCTGGCCGATTGGGCAAAACCGGACCCTGACGGCATTCGCTACATCCTGAAAATCGGGGTGCCCATCGGGTTCACGATTTTCGTGGAAGCCAGCCTGTTCTCTGTCATCGCCCTGTTCCTGGCACCGCTGGGACCAGTGGTCGTGGCCGGCCACCAGATCGCGCTTAATGTAGTCTCCCTGGTGTTCATGCTGCCGCTGAGTATCGGTATGGCCCTGACTCTCAGGGTCAGTTTCCTTGTGGGTGCGCAGGCGCCGGACACCGCACGGCTGATTTCCCGCAGTTCACTGATCCTTGCAGCAACCGTAGCGTTGGTGTTCGCCACCCTGTTGTTCACCTTCGCGGAGCAGATTGCCGCGCTGTACACCAGCGATGCTGCGGTCAGGGAGGTGACGGTCAGCCTGTTGGTGTTCGCGGCACTGTTCCAGATTGCCGATGTCATTCAGGTCACTTGCATCAGCGCCCTGCGGGGCTACAAGGACACCGCCATCCCCATGTTTATCATGCTGTTTTCGTTCTGGTTGGTGGGACTGCCGCTGGGTTACGTGCTGACCTTTACCGACTGGCTGACACCAGCCATGGGTGCGGCTGGTTTTTGGGTGGGGTTAACAGGCGGGCTGGCATCCGCCAGCATCCTGCTGGGATTACGATTGTTTCTCTATGCGCCAAGAGCCTGAATGTCCGAAAACACGACCTTATCGCGCCAGACACGAGTCAAACAATGCAAAATCCCCATGAATAGCGCCGTTGACCCTCTCTGCATCTGGCAGTGATCCCGGTTTCAGGGGTAGAGTTAAGCCAAATGCAGGAAAAACAAAACTCAGGAAATCAATCCGTGTCGAATCTTGTCCGTATCGCACCCGGCGCGTTGGTGGTAGGCAAACCCCTGCCATGGACGGTCTACGACGTTGAGGGTAACGTCCTGTTGCGCCAGGGCTATGTGATCCAGAACGACATGCAGCTGGAACAGCTGTTCGACCGGGGCCTGTTTCATCCACGCAAGATTGAACGCGGGCAGGAGGAGATCCTTGAGGACAACCGCCAGCGGAATCCATTCGCGGATTATCCGGTGCTGTTGCAAACCCTGGAAACAACTCTGAACGCGATCACCTCTGGCGAAGAAAGCGCCCTGAAACGACTGATGGGCCTCACCCGCCTGATTGAACGTATCTGTGACGAAGCGCCGGATGCCAGCCTGGCCCTGGTGCATCTGTATTCCATTGAGCCCACCATTCACGAACAAATCCTGTTCTATGGCATCCTCAGCCACTTCACTGCGCAATCGTTCGGACTGGACCGCAATCGAACCAGCCTGCTCACCAGTGCGGCCCTGGTGGCCAACCTGGCGCTGGTCCCGGTGGCAGATCAGTTGAATGCTTCCCGCAAGATCCTTTCCGATGACCAGCGGGCGGTGATCCGCAAACATCCGCAGCGGAGCATCAGCGCTCTGCGCGAGGCCGGTATCGATAACCAGGCTCTGTTTGACGTGATCGCGCAACACCATGAACAAGCGGACGGCTCAGGATACCCGAAAGGGCTCAGCGGCACCGAAATACGGCCCGAGGCTGAAATTCTGGCGCTGGTAGAACGTTATGTGGCGATGATCACCAAGCGGGCCTACCGGGAGCGGATGAACATCACTGACGCACGCAAACTGGTGGCCAGCCTCACCGATGGCCAGCTCCGACCGGCCATTCCCAGGGCGCTGCTGGCGGTTCTGACGGAACATCCCCCCGGCACTCTGGTGCGGCTGGCCAATAATGAAGTCGGGGTGGTCACGCAGCGCCCGGATCGTCACCTTGGCCCCTTTGTGAACGCCATCCTCGGTCCCCGTGGCAACCGTTACAGCGGCACGTTTGAGCGTGATTGCAGCTTGCTGGAGTTCAATATCCGCGCGGTCGAGCAGCCTGAAGTCATGCCATCGATGGATTTCAGCCTGCTCTGGGGTTTCCACTAGGGCCGGCAGCCACTACTTCAGTCCCAGTGCCCCGGCATGATGATTGAGGTGATCGTCAATAAACGAGGCGATAAAGAAGTAACTGTGGTCGTAGCCCCGATGCATCCGCAGGTCGATGTGGTGATGCACTTTCTCGCAGGCATCGACCAGTACCTCCGGATTCAGCTGGCTTTCCAGAAACTCATCGGCCGTACCCTGATCCACCAGCAGAGGCAGTCGCTCCCTGGCAGCAGGAATCAGCAGGGTGGCATCCCACTCTTCCCAGCGGCTTTGGTCATTGCCCAGATAACCGGTAAACGCCTTTTGTCCCCAGGGACACTCCGTGGGGTTGGCTATCGGTGCAAACGCTGAGACCGACGCATAACGCCCCGGATTTTTCAGGGCGCAGATCAGAGCGCCGTGGCCACCCATGGAATGGCCGCTGATGGCTCGCTGTTCGGTCACCGGCAACCCGCTTTCCACCAGCTGCGGCAACTCCTTCACCACGTAATCGTACATGCGGTAGTGAGGCGCCCACGGCTGTTCGGTTGCGTTGATGTAGAAGCCGGCACCGGTGCCAAAATCGTAGCTGTCATCTTCTCCCGGCAGCCCCAGACCCCGTGGACTGGTATCCGGGCACACAATGGCCATTCCCAGCCGCGCGGCCTGCTTCTGGGCCCCGGCCTTCTGCATGAAGTTCTGATCGGTGCAGGTCAGTCCGGACAGCCAGTAGAGCACCGGAGCCGGGCGCGGGTTATGGCCAACAGCCGAGGGCGGCAGATAAACCGCAAACTCCATGTCACAGCCCAGGGCTGCCGAGGTGTGGCGGTAACGACGGTGCTCTCCATCGAAACAGACGTTGGCAGATAACAGTTCCATGGTGCCCTCGGTTCAGAGAATGAATGCTGTGCTCAGTCTTCCGCTCCAGCGTACTTTGGCAATTCGATGCCACAGCCGGACCTGGCCAGTTCGGCCAGTATCGCGGTGCGGGTCACTATACCAACCAGACGACCATGATCCACCACCGGGTACACCTTGGGCTTGCCGGCCCCCAGGTTCTGGGCCAGATCCACCACCGCCATTTCCGGGGATATCGTCACCGGGTCGCGGAACATCACATCATCAACAATGGGATCACCCTCGCAGTGGTAACTGCTGACAAGCAACGCGTGGATACAGTCCTGCTCCGAGATGAATCCGATCACCTTCCGGTGCGCATCCACCACCGGCAAACCGGTGACATGATTCCGCAGGAGCGTTTTCACTACCCGGGTTAATGGCGCCCCACACCGAATGGGTTCGATGTGGTTCCACATTACATCAGAAGCTTTCAATGAGCGCATGGATCATCCCTCACCAGTTATCGTTCTGCAGTAACGTCGCAGAACCGATACGTTCTCCTATAACCATAGGCAATGGAGACACAAATGAAAACACAAAGCAGCGGATATTGAGCGAGTTCCACCTCTTTCCGCCGCAACGTCAGAACGGCGCCCGCATCACCGACAGGCTTGTCTCCACAAAGCGCTCCAGCAGAGGCTCCGGAAGATCATGACCCATGCCATCAATGAGCTCCAGACGGGCATGGGGAATCAGGTATTTCAGCTGTTCCGCCGCCACCGGTCGTACCAGCGGATCCGCCTTGCCATGAATGATGGCGGTTGGCACCCTTATCCGGCGGCTCAGGGAAGACAGGCTGCCGGTGGCCAGGATGGCCCGGGTCTGTCGCAGGATACCGGCAGGATGATAACTGCGCCGGTATTCCCGGGTCAGTCGCTCACGCACCTCGTCCTCCGCCGGAGGAAACGCCGGGCTCTGGATCAGCTTCCAGAACGCCAGCGAACGCGCCACCACCGAGGCCTCGTCATGCCCCCTGGCGCCAACGCCGGCCAGCCGCCAGATCAGTTTCGCTTTTGGCATCGGCAGTCGCGGACTGTTAGTGGACGTCATGATCAGGGTGGCGCTGCGAACCCGCTCCGGCCACAGGGACGAAACCAGCTGGCTGATCATGCCGCCCATGGATACCCCAACCAGGTGAGCACTTTGCAGCCCCAGGGCGTCCAGCACTCCGATCGCGTCTGCCGCCATATCCTGCAGGGTGTACGGTGCCGGAATTGGCAGCCCTACCCGGGAGCGGGCCATCATCGCCACCGGATGCCCCTCCAGCCGATCCTTCAGGCGCGAAGACAGGCCGATGTCACGGTTATCAAAGCGGATTACGTAGTACCCCTCGTCAGCATACTGATCCAGCAGGGCCTCTGGCCACAGCGTCATCTGGGCGCCCAGGCCCATGATAAACAACACCGGCTCACCCTCCGGGTTGCCCCGGGTCTCGACGCAGAGAGACAGCCCGCTGGCCTCGACAAAACGATGATCGATCGTCCGGGCGGTGTTCGCGGTTTGCTGTTTCGCCTGCGCAACTGCGGTCTGGGACATCGGTTTTCCTCATGAACAAACTGGGGTTACCCGATCAACACTACCGCAAATCCTGTCAAATCCAATCACTTTGTTGACAGGTTCACACGATGAACCGGCAAATTCCCCGGACAACCGGTTTACAGATAGAAATATCCAACTAAACTCAATCAGTTAACCCTCACAAGGGTAAAACCATAACGACAGTCTTTGGCAATAACTCAGGGAGATCCCCATGGAAGCCATTGAAAACTTTGTAGGTGCAGTAAACGGACTGGTCTGGGGCCCGCCCATGCTGGTGATGATCCTCGGTGTGGGGCTTTTCCTCAGCCTCGGCCTGAAACTGATGCCGGTGCTCAAGCTCGGCGCGGGTTTCAGGCTGATGTGGAAAGGCCGTTCCGGCGAGGAAAGCGACGGTGAGATCCCACCGTTCCAGGCTTTGATGACAGCACTGTCCGCGACTGTGGGCACCGGTAACATCGCCGGCGTCGCCACCGCGGTCTTCCTCGGTGGGCCGGGCGCACTGTTCTGGATGTGGCTGACCGCCCTGGTGGGCATGGCCACCAAGTATTCCGAGGCGGTTCTCGCCGTACGCTTCCGGGAAGTGGACGAGCGCGGCGCCCACGTTGGTGGTCCGATGTACTACATCCGCAATGGCCTGGGCAGCAAATGGGCCTGGCTGGGTGTGCTGTTCGCCATCTTTGCTGCCATTGCCGGGTTTGGTATCGGCAATACGGTACAGGCCAACTCGGTCGCGGACGTGCTGAACGCCAACTTTGGCCTGCCTCACTGGATGACCGGGGTGATCCTCATGGTTCTGGTGGGTCTGGTATTGATCGGCGGCATCAAGCGTATCGGCCAGGTCGCCAGTTCCCTGGTTCCGCTGATGGCCATTTCCTATGTATTAGTCGGCCTGATTGCCCTGGCAGTCAATGCGGATCAGATTCCGGCTGCTTTTGCCCTGGTCTTCAAGCATGCCTTCAGCCCGGTTGCCGCGGAGGGCGGCTTCGCCGGCGCCGCTGTGTGGGCAGCAATCCGCTTTGGTGTGGCCCGCGGCATCTTCTCCAACGAAGCCGGCCTGGGCTCCGCTCCGATTGCCCACGCCGCAGCGCAAACCAAAAACCCGGTTACCCAGGGCATGGTGGCCATGCTGGGCACCTTCATTGATACCATCATCGTCTGCAGCATCACCGGTCTGGTGATCATCACCTCCGGTGCCTGGACGTCCGGCGAAACCGGCGCGGCGCTGACATCACTGGCATTCGAGGGTGGTCTGCCCGGGTTTGGTAACTACGTGGTGGCGATTTCCCTGGCCATCTTTGCGTTTACCACCATTCTTGGCTGGTCGTTCTATGGGGAGCGGTGTGTTGAATTCCTGTTTGGCGTGAAAGCCATTGTGCCCTACCGGGTGCTGTGGATTCTCGCCATTCCGGTCGGCGCAACCATCAACCTGGGGTTCATCTGGCTGCTAGCGGACACTCTCAACGCCATGATGGCACTGCCGAACCTGATCGCATTGCTGTTCCTCAGCCCGGTGGTGTTCAAGTTGACCCGCGAACACTTCGAGAAGGAGAAGGCTCTCGGAGTCAACAATTGATCCAGTGCTTCAGCGGTTATAAATAACCGCTATATTGTTCTGGTCAACGATGGATGAGGCAAATCAAGGCCCCTTGTATTCACCTCATCCATCACCACTGATTATCGTATAGACTCAATATAAACACTCCGGCGATTGATCATGCCGGTGACACACCGAATGTTGTCACAAGCTTCACCGAAGGAGGTTACGCCATGAGTTTACGTCTGGGAGATACCGCACCGGATTTCGAACAGGACTCCAGCGAAGGCAAGATCCGTTTTTACGACTGGCTTGGAGACAGCTGGGGGGTTCTGTTTTCACATCCCGCGGACTTCACGCCGGTTTGCACCACCGAACTGGGACTGACCGCCAAGCTTAAGGACGAGTTCGCCAAGCGCAACGTCAAGGCCATTGCCCTGAGTGTGGATCCGGTCGATTCACACCATGAGTGGATCAAGGACATCAACGAAACCCAGGGCTGCGCCGTGAACTTCCCGATCATCGCAGACCATGACCGGAAGGTGTCCGGCCTGTATGACATGATCCACCCCAATGCCAATGAGACCCTGACCGTGCGTTCGCTGTTCGTCATCGACCCCGCCAAGAAGGTCAGGCTGGTGATCACTTACCCGGCGAGCACCGGTCGTAACTTCAACGAGGTGTTGCGGGTCATTGACTCGCTGCAGCTAACCGACAACCACAAGGTGGCGACCCCGGGCAACTGGGAAAGCGGGGGCGATGTTGTCATCGTGCCATCGTTGCAGGACGAAGACGAAATCAAGGAACGCTTCCCGCAGGGTTACAAGGCGGTGAAGTCCTACCTGCGGATGACGCCGGACCCCACGTCCAATTGGAGCGGTGAATAACCCCCAGGCTACTCTGCAATGCCAGGGCCGGGCACACGCCCGGCCTTTTTTGTTACCAGTCCCTCGGCACCCTGCCTTCGCGGATACGCTGAGGGTGATCGCCAACGTCCACCCGGACAATTTCACTGGCGGTTTCAATATCAATGACCGACATCTGGTCCGTACCGCTCCAGGATATGTAGCACCGGTCTCCGGTTTCGTTGGTGGTCACCCAGTAGGGTTTCTCCCCTAGCCCGGTGAGGATTTCATGGCTGAAGGTCTCGCGATCCACGATGGCGATGTAATCACTCATGGTTCCGGCCACGCACAGGGTGTCACCGTCCCCATTCATGGCGATGCCATGGTGGGCGGAATCGTTAATATAGAATTCCCTCGGCGTATCGGGAATCAGGTTTGGCAGTTCCGCCAGGCGGGTAATACGATCCTCCTCCATGTCGTACTCGATAAAGCCATGCAGGAATGACAACTGGAAATAGAAGAAACGCTCGTCCGGGGTATGGGCCATGGGCCGGATCGCCGGGCTCAGGTCACTGTAGCCGGCCGCTTCCAGCTTGTCTTTCAGGTCAAACCGCTTGATGATCTCCAGGCTTTCCGCATCCACGACCTGAAACAATCGCTCACCCTTGGTAAATTCCATCAGGTCCTGGTCCAGAGGCGTGAACACATAGCCGATACTGGCGTGGTAGATGCGCTTGCCGTCCTCAGAATAGACATTCTCATGGGGTGAATTACCGGTCGGAAAGCGGCCCATTTCCTCGCCGGTCTCCACATCCAGCACATGCACCACATTGCCAGTGGACGCGGACACCGCGACCTGGGTCCCGTCCGGCGACAGCGCCATATGATCAGAGCGGTAACCGTCCACCTCGAAACGCCAGGCGATGTCGCCACTGGCAATATCAATGCCTACCACATCGGCAAAGCTGGGGCGGGATACCACCAGAAGGCGACCATCGGGGGTGCTGTACATATCATCCACGTACTGGTCGTTGCCTTCACCGATAAACAGCCGAACCGCCTGGAAAAACACCAGACGCACCGGATTGAGGACGATTTCCGTCATTCGTTGGCGCTTGTCAGGAATGCCGTTGATGCGACCGACCTTGTTGTAGCTCTGTGCATCAATAACGTCGATGGTGCCTTCCCAATTATTACCCACGAAGATCACCGGGCGGGTTTTACCGGGGTTGGTGTCCCTGGCGTCCTGGCCAATCCCGAACCAGCCGGCCTGGGCGGGCAACGCCATGGCAATAAGAGAAATGAACAAAAGAGGTACAAGTCGCCGGGACCATCCCCGGCCGGGTGTTGTCAGTGTCATCGTCATATTCCTTGCGATTGTTGTTATTACGTCCGCGAACACTTGTACACCGAATAAACAACACGGCTCTATGACATGGTTGACACCGCCAGCGTCATTTCGGCCAACCCGAAAACAAAAAAGGCCGGATTCCAACGGAACCCGGCCTTTTCAGAAACCCGAGGAAAAATCAGAAGGCGGGAACGACCGCACCTTCATACTTCTCCATGATGAAATCCTTCACCGCGTCAGACTTCAGGGCATTCGCCAGTTTCTGCATGGCGTCGCTGTCCTTGTTGTCCGGACGGGCAACCAGAATATTGACGTAGGGCGATTCGGAGCCTTCAATCACCAGTGCATCTTCGGACGGGTTCAGACCGGCTTCCAGCGCATAGTTGGTGTTGATCAGTGCTACGTCCACCTGCCCCAGAATGCGCGGCAGTGTGGCAGCTTCCAGTTCCTTGAAGTCCAGATCTTTCGGGTTCTCAGCAATGTCGCGCGGCGTTGCGGTGATCTTGCTCTTATCTTCCAGCTTGATCAGCCCGGCTTTCTGCAGCAACAGCAGAGCGCGGCCACCGTTGGTGGGATCGTTCGGGATGGCCACCACGGCACCTTCCTGCAGGTCTTCCAGTGAGTCGATCTTGCTGGAATAGGCGCCGAACGGCTCCACGTGTACACCGGTCACGGTGACCAGGTCGGTACCACGGCCATCGTTGAATTCGTCCAGATACGGCTGGTGCTGGAAGAAGTTGGCGTCCATCCGCTTCTGATCCACCTGAATGTTCGGCTGGATGTAATCGGTGAACACTTTTACGTCCAGCTCGACACCCTGCTCAGCCAGCTGCGGCTTCACAAATTCCAGAATCTCCGCGTGAGGCACCGGGGTAGCCGCCACAGAGAGCTTTTCTGCGGAGACAGCAGAAGAGAAGGTTGCAACGGCGGCCAGGGCCACCAGGGCTTTCTTGAAGTTCATAAACACGTTCTCCCGTTTGATGTTATTTACGGCTGAAATACAGAACCAGGCGATCCCCGGCCATCTGCAGCAGTTGCACAAAAATGACCAACAGTGCGACGGTAATCACCATCACATCGGTCTGGAATCGTTGATACCCGAAGCGGATCGCCAGGTCACCCAGACCGCCGCCGCCAATGACACCGGACATGGCCGCATAGGAGACCAGTGTAATCGCCGTGACCGTAATGCCAGCGATGATGCCCGGAAGCGCTTCCGGCAGCAAGGCGCCGAGAATAATCTGCCTCACGTTGGCGCCCATCGCCTGGGTTGCTTCAATGATGCCGCGATCCACCTCACGCAACGACGTTTCCACCAGTCGGGCGAAGAAAGGCGCGCCGCCGGCCACCAGGGGGGGAATCGCGCCGGCGACACCGAGGGACGTTCCGATCAGCATTACCGTAAACGGAATCATCACAATCAGCAGGATAATGAACGGCACGGAACGCAGCACATTCACCACGAACGACAGCACCGCATACGCCACCGGCTGCTCCAGCAACTGACGCTTGCCAAACAGGAACAACAGCACGCCAATCGGCAGGCCGATCAACACACTGAACAGCAGGGACATACCCACCATCACCAGGGTGTCCCAGCTGGCGATACCGATTTCCGCCCAATCCACGTTACTCAGCAAAGCTTCCATCAGCGTACCACCTCCACGTGAACTTCTGCCGCTTCCAGCGCTTGCATCGCCACGTCCAGGTCACCGCCGACCAGGGACAGGGTCAACTGACCGTAGGGCGTGTCCTTGATGTGATCAATACGACCGGACAGGATGCTGAAATCCACACCGGATTCCCGCGCTACGCTGCCCAGCAACGGCTTGTAGGTGGATTCGCCGCGGAACGTCAGGCGCAGGATGCGGCCATTGGCTTTTTGCAGATCTTCCTGCATTTCGTCGTGATCAATATTTTCACTCTCGAACACGAAGTCCCGGGTGGTGGGATGTTGCGGATGGAGAAACACATCGCTGACCGCACCCATTTCAACCACTTCACCGGCGTCCATGACCGCCACCCGATCGCAGACCCGGCGTACCACATCCATTTCATGGGTGATCAGTACAATAGTGAGGCCCAGCTCGCGGTTAATATCCGCCAGCAGACGCAGCACCGATTGCGTGGTCTGGGGATCCAGAGCGCTGGTGGCTTCATCACACAGCAGAATGGTGGGGCGACAGGCCAGGGCGCGGGCAATACCGACCCGCTGTTTCTGTCCACCAGACAGCTGCGAGGGGTACTTGTTGGCGTGATCCGCCAGGCTGACCCGGGCCAGCAATTCCTCCACCCGTTCCCGAATCTCGGTGCGGGAGTATATGCCCGCCAGCTTCATCGGGAACGCAATATTGTCCGCCACTGTTTTAGACGACAGCAGGTTGAAATGCTGGAAGATCATGCCGACCTTGCGACGGAAAGCCCGCAGCTCGGCGGCGTCGTAGTCGGTGATGTTTTCATCATCAACAAGAATGCGACCGCCGGTGGGCGGCTCCAGCAGGTTAATCAGGCGAACCAGGGTGGATTTCCCCGCGCCGGAGTGACCGACGATGCCAAACACCTCGCCGGTTTCAATGGTCATACTGGTGGGATGCAACGCAGGGATTGCCCGCCCGCCTACCTGGTATGACTTCTGGACCTGGTCAAATACAATCACGGATCAGCCTTGTCAGCGCCTTGTGGGTGCAATGTTAAAACCGGCCATTATAGCCTAATCCCCGGCCAAACCCGAATTCACGACGCTTGGTACATCCCCGTACACGTTCTGTTACCGACACTCTCCATCGCCCTGCGCTAAACTCAGGTATTAAAAGAACCTTTCAATCCCGAGGCGCGCACCAGAGTGAATAAATAACGTGACAACAAAAACCGTTAATCCGCCCTCAAGGATGAACTCCACCCAGGCATGGGTGACCTATCTCAGCAAGGTTGAACTGCCGGTACTGGCCAATACCCTGAAACGCATCAACGAGCTGACCGACAGCACAAACAGTACGGTCAATGAGCTGGCCAACGTGATACTCAACGACGCCCAGCTCACCTCCCAGGTATTGCGGTTGTCCAACACCGTGTTCTACAACCAGACCCGGACCCAGGTCAGTACGGTCAGCCGTGCGATTACCCTGATTGGCTTCGATTCCGTGAAATCCATGGCCATATCTTCCTTGATTGTGGATGCGCTACTGCAACGCAATGACCGGCCACACTTGCTTCGATGTCTTGCCAGGGCTATCCATTCCGCCGTTCAGGCCCGCTGCCTGATGCCCAAACGCAATGAAAACGCCCTGGAGGAAGTCTTCATCGGGGCCTTGCTGATGAACATTGGCGAACTGGCGTTCTGGTCCTGCGAGACCGAACAGGCCACCGAACTGGAGCAGCGGCTGCGCCTGGACGAGCCACCGGTAGAGGCGCAGAAATCGGTACTGCACAGCACCTTCACGGAAATCACCCGGGGCCTGGTGGACGCCTGGGCACTGGGGCCGTTCATCAAGGATGTGGTCTCTCCCGGCCAGGCCAATTCCAAGGCCGCCAGCCTGGTGCGCAACTCGGTGGAAATGGCCCGGCTGTCGGAAAACGGCTGGCGCGGCGCCGAGATGGACAAGGTGCTGGAGCGATTGGGTAAAGATACCGGCGAGACACCGGCCGCGATCCGCGATCAGCTCAAGGTCAACGCCCAGGAAGCCGCCAGGGTGGCCGTTTCCCTCGGTATTCCCCAGGTCACCGCCCTGATGCCGGGCAACGAGGACAGCGCCGACCGCCAGTCCGCCCGGGCGCCGGATATGGATCCGGCGCTGCAATTGCAGATCCTTCGGGATCTGACCCTGAGCCTGACCGAGAAACCGGATATCAACGAGGTGTGCCAGCTGGTGATCGAGGGCATCCACCGGGCGATTGGCATGCAGCGGGTGGCCCTGCTGATGACCGACAAAACCGGCCACCAGTTAATCCCCCGTAAAGTAGGCGGACGAGGCTCGGAAAACTGGCGCGAAGACTTTGTCATTGCCAAGGATGGCACTGGCCCCCTTGGCAACCTGCTTCCCCACGCCGCCTGTGAAGTATTCAGCCCCGGCCCAGCGGACGAAGGCGTACCCTATGATCGCTGGCTGGGTAAGGTGCCGGCGTTGATCGGCCCGCTGACCGCCAAGGGGCGGCTGGTCGGTCTGTTCTATGCCGACAACGCCGCCGGTGATTACGTGCCCTCAGATGAACAATTGACCGCCTTCGGCCACTTTGTCCAGAACGCCCAACTGTGCATCACGCTGCTCGCGTCCAACTGAGAGGCCCGGTTACAGCTCGTAAAGCTTGGTGACGTGCAGGATCGGGCCGGTGGGCGCGCCGGTGGGCGAGCCACCCCGCGGCTCCAGACTGATGGCCAGAGTACGGCTCTGGCTCAGGGTTTCACGGGCTTCGTCCGTGAGTTCCACCTGATACATATCACCGACCGGTATCACGCCCAGGGACAGCGGGTTGCCGTTATCCGGCACGATCCATAATTCATAGTCTTTCCCGGCCTCGGCCGAGGTAGCCGCCACAGACCTCAATCGCAGACGACTGTCACGACTGGATTCACTGACCAGCCACAGCGGATCACTGACGTCTGCCTGAACAATGGCGCCAGAAAGCCGGGAATCCGGCTCGAGCGTTGGCTGCTGAACCAGCATGACCGCCAGCACCAGTGCCGCCGCCGTCGCGAACAGACTCCAGACTGGCCAAATCCGGTTTGCAGCCTGTTTGGGCGAAGTCGAGTGCCTTTCTTCCTGCGGCCACAGCCGCTTCTGTATTGCCAGCCATACAGATTTCGGGGGCTCCCGATCCGGCACCTGGTCACCCAGTTGGCCAAGTTTCTCCTCCCAGTACCAGACTTCCTGCCTGACCCGGCCCGACTCCATCATCCAGCGCTCAAAGCGGCTTCTTGCTTTGCCCTTCAGCGAGCCCAGAACATACTCTGCCGCGAGACTCTCAATTCTTTCCGGTGTCTTTCTCATCGTTCCAGGCACCTCTTTAACGCCATCAGTCCACGACGAATCCAGCTTTTGACGGTGCCAATGGGCGAACTCAGCGCCTGGGCAAGCTCGTCATGGGTGAATCCCCGGTAGTAAGACAAAAGGATACTGTCTCGCTGAACATCACTGAGTTCATCAAGACAGCCAGTCAACTGCTCAGCTCCGGCACGTCGCAATGAATGGTCCAGGGGGCCGCTGCGGGGATCCTCCACATGCTGAAGGTGTTCATCTCCGGCGGTTCTGCGCACAGCCCTGGCCCTCATCAGATCCAGCGTTCGATAACGGGCAATGGTCAACATCCAGCTCAATGGCGTCCCCCGATCACTGTGATATTCCCCGGCGTGATGCCAGATCTGCACAAACGCATCCTGCAAGGCTTCTTCGGCCAGCTCCTGCTGACCCGCCAGTTTGAAGCACAGACCGAACATCCGTGCCGCGATCTTCTGATACAGCTTCTGAAACGCCTGCCGATCGCTACGGGCTACAGCCACAAGCAGCGTCATCAGCTCTTCTTGTTCTACCTCTGGATTTGTCATTGTGTTCTCCGCACCTTGTCCTTCCACTGACCTATTGCCTACTACGTACTTCGGCCCGCTCAGGATGCACCGTCGCCCAATTACACCCACTGATTTTACACCCAGTCATTTTTTTGCTTGCGACCTGCATCTTTTTTCAAAGCCATGCCGTTTCTCCCCATGCAACACCAACAATAGATGAGGAAAACGGAATGAACACAGTAATTAAACGCTCCGGCCTCGCCCTCGCGATTGCCGGGATCTGTCTGACTGCAGGTACAGCCTCTGCCTCCAGCCACCGCGAGGCGCCGTTCATCACCGAAGTTCCCAAGGTGGATGGCACCGACTTCTACATGTTCCGAAGCTACGAAAGCGGTCGGGAAAGCTTCGTCACCCTGATTGCCAACTATCTCCCGCTTCAGGACGCGTACGGCGGCCCCAACTACTTCGACCTGGACGAGGACGCCATCTACGAGATTCATATCGATAACTCTGGCAACGCCCAGGAAGACATTACCTTCCGCTTCCAGATGCAGGACGTCCTCAACGACATCCAACTGGACGTCGGTGGCGAAATGGTCTCAGTACCGCTGAAAAACATTGGTGATGCCACCAATAATGACAATGTACAGTTCCGACAGGAGTACACCGTCACCGTCATCCGCGGGGACCGTCGCTCTGGCACACGTCAGGCGGCCACCAACGCGACCACCGGTACCGAAACTTTCGCCAAACCACTGGACAACATAGGCGGAAAATCCTTCGGTGACTACGAAGCCTATGCCAACCAGCATATCTTTGATATCGCCATTCCAGGATGCGGTACCGAGGGCCGGGTATTCGTGGGTCAGCGCAAGGAAGCCTTTGCAGTGAACCTGGGTGAGATTTTCGACCTGGTGAACACTGACCCGCTCGGCCCACGTGATGGCGAAGGTGCCGGGGATCTGGCGGACAAGAACACCACGTCCTTCGCTCTGGAAGTACCCACCGCCTGCCTGACCGGCACTGCCCAGACAGCCTCGGGCGACCCGGTCATTGGCGGCTGGACCACCGCCAGCGTGCGTCAGGCTCGCGTGCTGAACCCGGCGCCGGCTGCCAACGGCAAGGGCGCAACCGTGGAAGGCGGCGCCTACACCCAAGTTTCGCGACTGGGCATGCCGCTGGTCAACGAAGTCGTTATCGGCCTGAAAGACAAGGATGCCTTTAACGCCAGCGAGCCCAAGGACGATGGCCAGTTCCTGACTTATGTGACCAATCCTACGCTGCCCGAATTACTGGAAATTCTGTTCGCAGCCGAAGGAGCTGAAGCGCCCAACAACTTCCCAAGAAACGACCTTGTCACCGCCTTCCTGACCGGTGTGCCTGACCTGAACGGCCCGGATGGCGTCACCGCTTCGGAAATGTTGCGGCTTAACCCGAACATCGCCACCACGGCGGCAGGGGCACAGAACGACCTGGGTGTACTCGGGGCTGACAACGCAGGCTTCCCCAATGGACGCCGTCCTGTGGATGACACTGTCGACATTGCGCTCAGGGTTGTTATGGGGGCACTGACCGAAGACGCTCCCAACAAGGATGCGCCGTTCACCGACGGTGTACAGCTGGACCCAGCGGAGTTGAAAACCTCCTTCCCATACCTCGCGACACCGATCGCCGGTTCACCTAACGGTCTGTAAGGGAGGAAAGCCATGACACTCCGAATAGGTATTACCCTGGTTGCCGCACTGGTGCTGGCGGGCTGTTCTGATGGCTCCAGCAATCGCGGCGCGGGCCTGTCGGTTGATTTCACCACCTTTGTGAAGAATGAAATCAAGCGCACAGACGACGAACGCAATGCGGTTAACATCAACAAACTGGAGTTCAGCTTCAATGACAAGGACAACGAACAGGCCTATGACGACCTGTTTTGAATCCTGCGGGCTCCGCCGTCAGTCTGACTCCGATCCTGGGTTGACGGCCCTCCACCCTGCGCTGCGGCGCAGGGCTTTTTCCATCGTCGCGCTGGTTACAGCACTGGCCATGGAAACAGCACTGGCTGCCCCCGCAGCGATTGAAACAGAGTTTGACGATCAGGAAATACTGGTCACACTGCCCTCTGAGGCCCTGACACCCGATACTCCACCAGATTCTGCCCCGGCACTTGCCGACCAGGTTCAGGCCTTTCTGCTGCAGGCACGCTCCCAGGGCGACCCACGTTACCTGGGCTATGCCCAGGCACTTTTTGAGCGCTGGCCCGAAAGCCGGATGACTGACCGGCTGAAGATTCTCCGTGCCACGCTCAACCAGAGCCTTCACCGTTTCGAGTCCGCCCGCGAGGAGCTGGCCGACATTCTCAACGAGTCGAACAGTAACCGCCAGCAGGTCACCCAGGCCCGGCTGACCCTCGCCAACCTGGAACTGGTGCAGGGCCACTATGAATCGGCACATTCCCACTGCCAACAACTGGCAAACGATTTCCCCGGCCTGATTGCTGCGAGCTGCCTGGCTCAGGTGGAGGCACGAACCGGCCATGCGGAAACGGCTTACCAATCCCTGCATGCGCAGACCCGCCAATCGCCCGCCAGTGACGCCACCAGCCAGATCTGGGCCCTGGGCACCCTGGCCGACATTGCCGCGCAACTGGGCAGGCCGGAGGCAGAACAACACTGGCGGCAGGTGCTCGCACTGGCCCCGGACGATCTTTACACACGGACACAGCTGGCTGACTGGCTGCTGGAACGGGGCGAAAACAAAGCTGTGATAAAACTGACCGATGCGTATGAACAGGTCGACTCCCTCGCCGTCATCCGCGCCATCGCCATGAAGCGCCACAAACATACAGACGCCGGCCGACTCTCCGCCATGCTGGAGGAGCGCTTTACCGAGGCTCGCTGGCGCGGCACTCTGCTGCACCAACGGGATCTCGCACGTTACGCCCTGGAGATTGAAGGCGATGCCGAAACGGCCCTGACCCACGCTCTGGCCAACTGGCAGGACCAGCGTGAACCCCTGGACACCCGCCTGCTGCTCCGCGCAGCGGAATCCGCCGGTAACGACCCGGTTGCGGCGGACGTCCGGGCCTGGCTGGACAAACATGACCAGCGCGATGCCCGCTATCCGGAGGTGCGCTCATGATCCCTGCAGCTCTTCGACTCATTTCCGTTTTTTCCGCGCTACTGATCCTCGCGCTGCCGGCATGGGCCCACAAGGCCAGTGACAGCTTCATCTATGTGGACCAGACCCAGTCGCAGGTTCGCATCGACCTGGCCCTGAGGGATCTCGCACTGATCCTGCCCCTGGACAACAATGGTGATGGCAAACTCAGCGGCGCCGAAGTCCGTTCAGGGAGGGACGCCATCACCCGCCTGGTCGATCAGGGCCTGACGCTCAGCAACACCAGCGGTACCTGCCAGCTGAGCGGCAGGCAATGGGGGCTGTCACGCCACAGCGACGGCCCATACGCTGCCGGGCGTTACCAGATTGCGTGTCCGGATAACCAGGCACCGGAGTTCCTCAAATACGCTCTGCTGTTTGAACAGGACCCGTTGCATCGCGCACTGGTCAGCGTGACTGACCGCCAGGGCGAACACCTGGGCGTGTTGGCGCCCGATGACCGGACAATGTCTCTGGGCACCGGCGCCAGTGCGCTCGGAAACAGCCTGAAACTGTTTGGCACCTTCCTATACGAGGGCATCATCCACTTGCTGATTGGTCTCGACCATATCCTGTTTCTGCTGGTGCTGATGCTACCGGCCACCCTGCCGCTGAAAACCCGCCGGTCACGCGGGCACTCTGGCCAGGGCCACGATCTGAAACCCCGCCTGCTTGAGCTGGTAGGCATTGTCACCGCCTTTACCGTGGCCCACTCGATTACCCTGGCGTTGGCGGCTCTGGAGATCGTGACACTGCCCATTGCCTGGGTGGAAACGGTCATTGCCTTGTCCATTGCCGTTGCTGCGCTGAACGTATTCTGGCCGATCCTCGGCCGCAAGACCTGGAAACTGGCGTTCGGATTCGGGCTGATTCACGGTTTCGGTTTCGCCAGTGTGCTGGGGGATCTGACGTCCGGAGTGTCGCAGACCGTTGTCGCTCTGGCTGGCTTCAACCTGGGTGTGGAACTGGGTCAGCTGGGATTGCTGGTGATTCTGTTTCCGGCGCTTTACCTGTGTGGCCGGTTCCGGGTCTACGAGCGCGCCGCCGTACCCGCCATGCTGCTGACAGTCGGCGCCGTGAGCCTGTACTGGGTGGCTGAACGGGCAGTGGCAATCTGAATTATTGTCCCACTGGCATCTTGCCAATTTTCGACCATACTTTCCCGATCGGACAAGGCATTTGATCGATCATGCATGGAGCGCAGACCAGTGGGGAGCGAGCACGATAGTATTCAACAACCATCCCCCGACGGAGTGGTACTGCTGTCCCCTGAGGGGATGGTATGTGACTGGAACCCGGCAGCTGAGAAGCTTCTGGGGTATTCGCGGGCAGATGCCATGGGACAGTCTCTCTGTGACCTGATCCAGCTGACGGACCAGAATGCCACTCCTGTCATACTTGGTCGCTTGCACGAAAACACCAGTGTAACCAACGATGGCTTCTGCCGGCACAGGAACGGCTATTCCTTTCCCGTTGAGGTGATTCGCAGCCCGATTGAAATACAGGGTGACCAGCTGGTGGTTACCATCGTCCGCGATATCTCCGAACGAAGGAGAGCGGAACAGAAATTCCGGGGTCTCCTGGAATCCGCTCCGGATGCGATTGTTATCGTCAAACAGGATGGTCACATTGTGCTGGTGAATTCCCAGGCCGAATCCCTGTTCGGCTACCACAGGGAGGAGATGGTTGGGGAAAACGTCGAAATTCTCATGCCCCAGCGCTATCGCTCCCAGCACATAGGACACCGGGACGGTTTCTTTGCAGATCCCCGGGTAAGACCCATGGGGGTCGGACTGGAGCTGTTCGGGCTGCGCAAAGGGGGCATAGAGTTTCCCATCGAAATCAGCCTGAGCCCGCTGGAAACCGAGGAAGGCATCCTGGTATCCAGTGCAATCAGGGACATCACCGAACGCAAACACTTCGAGCGGGCCCTGCAGGAAAAGAACGAGGAACTCGCCATGGCAAACCAGGCCAAGGACCAGTTCCTGGCCAGCATGAGCCACGAATTGCGCACACCATTGAATGCCATTATCGGTTTTACCGGCACCCTGCTGATGGGGTTGCCGGGCCCTCTCAATCAGGATCAGAAAAAGCAGCTGGAAACAGTCCAGTCCAGCGCGGGACACCTGCTGTCCCTGATCAATGACCTTCTGGATGTTGCGAAAATTGATGCCGGTAAACTGGAACTCAACCCGGAACAGATCAACCTCAATCAGTTGCTAGAGGAAATTCACGGCACCTTCTGCCTTCAGGCCAAAGAACAGGCGCTCCAACTGACCCTTGAGCTTCCCGGTCAGCCTATCAATATAGAAACCGACAGGCGGGCTCTGAGCCAGATTCTCATGAATCTGACCAGCAACGCTCTGAAGTTCACTCCAAATGGCGAGGTCTGCCTCACTCTGGCTCCGTCTGCTGACAAGTCTGTGTGTGTGTCAGTCCGGGATACCGGGCCAGGCATTGAGCCGTCGGTGCAGCACAACCTGTTCCAGCCGTTTTCCCGGGGAGGGCTCTCCGCCCGCCGTACAGAAGGTACCGGCCTGGGTTTGTATCTCAGCCAGAAACTGGCGGGACAACTGGGTGGATCCATACACCTGGCCAGCACACCCGGCCAGGGCTCCGAATTCACTTTGCAACTTCCGGGTGGCTAACATGAGCGCGGTGATTCTGGTTGTTGAAGACGACCTTGCCAGCCTTGAGCTCGCCACTTACCTGCTAAAACACGCCGGTCATGAAGTCCACCGGGCGGAGGACGGTAAGCAGGGACTTCAGGTAGCCCGCAACCTGCAACCAAGCGCTGACCTGATACTGAGCGATATCCAGATGCCGATAATGGACGGCTACCAGCTATTGGCAGAGTTGCGCAAAGATGCCTCCTATTCAGACATACCGATTGTCGCTATCACTGCATTTTCCATGCGAGGTGACGAGCAGAAAATCCTTGCATCCGGATTCAATGGTTACATATCCAAACCCATAGATCCTGAACAGTTTGTCAGTCACGTTGAACATTGGTTGCCTGCGAATTTGCAGTCGTAATCAACGGAAACAGGGAGACCAGGCACAGTGGCAAGGATACTCATCGTTGATGATCATCAACCAAACCGTGAGCTGGTGGCTTCACTGGCGGGCTACCTGGGGCATGACGTGCTCGAAGCGGAAGACGGCGCGGAAGCGCTATCGCTCGTCCGCAAAGAACATCCGGAGCTGGTGATCTGCGACCTGCTGATGCCGGTTATGGACGGATACGAATTTGTGCGGCATGTGCGCAACGACCCGGAAATCGCGCACACGGAAATCATTTTTTACACAGCCAACTACCGGGAGGATGAAGCCCGCAACCTGGCCCGGCAACTGGGTATCCGGCGCATTCTATACAAACCCTGCATACCGGAAGACATACTGGAAACCATCGAGGAATCACTGCAAGAAGGCACCAAAAAATCCAATACCCGCATTCCGGTCGATGATCAGGGCTTTGACACCGAGCATACCCGGGTGCTGACAGACGTGCTTTCCCGCAAAAGTGACGAATTGGAAAAAGCCAACCGCCGGCTTTCCGCTCTGACAGAAATCAATCTGCAGCTTTCTGGTATGCAGGATGCCGGGCGCATGCTGGAAACCATCTGTCGTGATGCCCGCGTCCTGCTCGGCGCCAGTTATGGCATCCTCTGCCTTAATGAGAGCCACATCGGTGAACAACAGATCCGCCTGTTTCTCAGCGGATTCAACCAGGGCAGCGAGCAGGCACTGCCTTGCCCGGACCTTTTCCAGGGCGTTCCCGGCGAAGTTTTCCGACAGAAAATGCCACGCAGGCTGAATGCGGAAAATCATTCAGAGCTGAACATTGGCTTACCTCAGGGTTACCCGCTCGTTCGCTCCTGCGTTATTTCGCCAATCATGTCTGCAAGCCGAGTGTACGGTTGGGTGTGTCTGATTAACAAACTGGACGGTATGAACTTCAGCGAAGAAGACGAATGGCTCTGCAGCACACACGCCGCTATGGCGGGGCGGGTCTATGAAAACCGGAGCCTTTATCTGCAACTGGAGAGCCGGGCACGGCAACTGCAACTTTACGACCGGGCGATTGAGGAAAGCAGCAATGGCATCGTGATCTGCAAAGCCGACAAGGAGCAGGACAACCCGGTGATCTATGCCAACCGGGCTTTCACCGATATGACAGGATACTCCCATAATGAGGTGATGGGGCTGAGCCCGCGTTTCCTGCTGGCAGCCGACCGGAATCAACCGGAGCTGGACCGGCTGCGGCACTGTATGCGCTCCGGCGGATCGGGCAGAGTTATCCTGAGAAACTATCGCAAGGATGGCAGCATGTTCTGGAACGAGGTGGCGGTGGCGGCAGTTCATGATGAACAAGGAAAAATTGCTCACTTCATAAGCGTATTCAACGATGTAACCGACAGAAAGCGGTATGAAGCGGCGCTCGAGCATCAGGCAAACCACGATTCGCTGACAGGGCTGCCCAACCGGAATCTTTTACAGGACCGGTTAAGCCACGCCATTCACCAGGCCCACCGGGAGGGGGATAAACTTGCCGTGCTAATGCTGGACCTGGACCAGTTCAAGCGCGTGAACGATGGCCTAGGTCATAACGTCGGGGATATTCTGATTCAGAAAGTCGCCGCCCGCATGAGGGACTGTGTCCGGGAGAGCGACACTGTTGCCAGGCTGGGTGGAGATGAATTCATGATCCTCACCGCCGGAGTGAAGGACGAACGGTCCGTAGCCAGTCTGGCGCAAAAAATACTGAAACAGTTCGAGCGAAAAATTGACATAAACGGCCATGAGATCATTGCTTCCGCCAGTGTCGGCATAGCAATTTATCCCAGGGACGGCGAGAACGGCGATGAACTGTTCCGTAACGCCGATACCGCCATGTACCGTGCCAAGGAACTCGGTCGAAACGGTTTCCAGTTCTACTCATCGGAGATGAACAACCGTGTGCGGGAACGGCTCAATATCGAGCAATCACTCCGTGAGGCCCTCCCCCGCGGCGAACTGAGCTTATGGTACCAACCCAAGCTGGACCTCGCCTCCGGGCAGGTCCGGAGTGCCGAGGCGCTGATCCGCTGGCAGCACCCCCACAACGGGATGATCTCCCCGGGAGACTTCATTCCAGTCGCGGAAGAAACGGGCCTGATACTGCCGATAGGGGCCTGGGTCATCGAGGAAGCCACGCGGCAGATAGGCCAGTGGCGAGGTCAGGAACAACGGGAGGTGCGTATTGCCATCAATATTTCTGCCCACCAGTTCAGTCACGGCAAGCTTGCCGAACAGATAACCCAGACCCTCGACAGCCTTTCTCTGAGACCTGAATTGCTAACCATTGAAGTCACGGAAACCGCCATTATGACCCAAATGGAGGTCACAGTACGTCAGTTACAGGCACTCCGGGACAAGGGCGTTCTCGTGGCTCTGGATGACTTTGGTACCGGCTACTCAAGCCTGACCTACCTGAAGCACTTTCCGATCGACATACTGAAGATCGACCGCAGCTTTGTCGTGGACATCACCAAGGATGCCCAAAGCGGTGCCATTGTGGAAACAATCATCAATCTCGCCCACAACCTCAACATGCGGGTCGTTGCGGAGGGCGTGGAAACTCAGGAGCAACTGGCGTTCCTGCAGGCCCATGGATGCGATGATATACAGGGTTACCTGTTCAGCAGGCCCCTGCCAGCGAAGGAATTCTTAACATTCCTCCGTCAGCATTGAACTCGGGCCGGAAGCCCCTCAGGGCCCCGGCATTGTCTCAGTGCAGGGCGCGCATTTGCCTCGGGTAGAGGGCCGCGCTCACTTCCGGCTCTTCCAGCAGGTCGGCCAGCTCGCGGTCCACCT
Source organism: Marinobacter alkalisoli (assembly GCF_045449795.1). NCBI lineage: Bacteria > Pseudomonadati > Pseudomonadota > Gammaproteobacteria > Pseudomonadales > Marinobacteraceae > Marinobacter > Marinobacter alkalisoli. Next base: position 113,021 of record NZ_JBJJLB010000027.1, on the reverse strand, counting down.
CAGTCTCTTCACCCTCATCCGGCAACGGTTCGAACAGAGTGCTCAACCAGGCTGTCACGGACGGCGCTTCATCCCGCTTGTAGTCCGTAGACAGGGCCTTGATACGGCGAAACCCGATGATGCGCTGATGTTTGGGATCACGGATTTGCTCAAACCCCCGCCAGTAGACGTGGTCCCGGGTGTGTAGCTGCACGAACAGCGTATCGATGGGGTCTGACGGCTCGGCCTCCTCACCGTTATCTTCCGTCATTGCCTCGGCCGCGTCCGCAGTCTCGTTCTCAGGCTTTTTGTGGCGAATGGTGGTCCAGGCGGGATAGAGCACCGCCACGGCATCCGCTTCCACATGCTCGCGGGCAGCGCGGAGGATTAACCCCCAGCGGGCCTTGTCGGCATCGGTTTCAAGGGAATTGATGGGCAAGTCGTAGCTTTGTTCGCTGGACAGAACGATGGCCATCATCGGGGCGTCTAACTCCCCCATGGCCTCGGCCTGTGCTACAGATACCAGTTCGTCGATTGCCATCGGTTGGTTCATAATACGCTCGCCTCCTCGATGCCATCAGGGTCTGTCAGGAAGACTGAGGCCTTCCTGACATACAGCATAGCCTGTTCCGGCTATAAAGATAAACGTGGAGTTGGCTATGTCGGATCACAAAGCGGAATTTCAACCCTGCCCGGCAACGCCGGGGTTCAGTTGACCCCTTCTTCCAGGCGCTCGTATTGGGAGAACCAGGGATTGGCTTCCTCCAGCTGCGCAGCCAGTTGCAGCAGCAAACCTTCACTGCCATGGGCTCCTCCGAACTGCACGCCGACCGGCAGGCCCGCCGACGTCCAGTGCAGGGGCACGGACATTGCCGGGGTTCCTGTCAGATTAGCCAGTTGGGTGAACGGCGTGCGTGCGAGGCTTTCCAGGGCCATCTGATCAACCTGGCCACTCTTGTGCACCAGTTTGCCAGCCTTCAACGCCAGCATCAGTTTCGCCGCCAGTTGCAGATGAGACGGTGTATCCAGTTCTCCGATTTTTGCCGGTAGCTGGCCGGTGGTCGGGCACAGGTACAGATCAAACCGGCCAAAATACGCTCCCAGCGCGCGGGAAAAATCGTTCCATTGCTGGCGGCGGCTGACGTATTCCGGCAACGGCAACGTACGCCCCAGCATGCCGATCAAACGAGTATCCAGCTCAAAATCATCATCGCTGGCACCGAATTCAGTTTTAGCCTTGTTCATCAGCACCGACACTTCGCCGAAATAAAGACCCAGGTAACAACGCGCCAGCGCCATGCCATCGAACTCCGGACGAGCATACTCCACCTGGTGGCCGAGGTTTTCCAGCAAACGCGCGGTTTCCTCAACCGCGGCCACACATTCAGGCGCCACCTCGGTCTGGTAGGGTGACGACGTGAACACCCCAATGCGGAGTTTTTCCGGCGTCCGGTGCATCAGATCCGCATAGGGTTCGGGAGGCGGTGGAATCACGAACGGATCACCAGCCGCCGGTCCAGCCAGGACATCCAGCATCGCCGCACTGTCCCGGACCGTACGGGTGACCACGTGGTCTGTGGACGCGCCGGTCCAGGCTTCTCCCACGAAAGGCCCCGAAGAAATACGACCACGGGAAGGTTTGAGCCCGAACAACCCGTTGTAGGCCGCCGGGATGCGAATGGAACCGCCGCCGTCATTGGCACCGGCCATGGGCACAATGCCGGCCGCAGCCGCCGCTCCGGAACCGCCACTGGAGCCACCTGGCGTCAGCCGGGTATCCCAGGGATTACGGGAAGGCCCCCAGAGCCTGGATTCGGTCACCCCTTTCAGGCCAAACTCCGGGGTGGCGGTACGTCCCAGGAACACCAGCCCCCCTTCCCGGGCGCGGCGAACGAACTCCGAATCCCTGGGAGCAATGTTATTCTTCAACCCGCGGCTGCCATAGGTACACGGCTGCCCCTCCTGTTCCTGAGCCAGATCCTTCAGCAACAGGGGAACGCCCGCGAAAGTGCCTGTCCCGTCATGGGACTGATCCAGGGCGTCGGAAAACTGGGGATGGCAGATGGCATTCAGACTGCCATTGACCTGTGTCGCACGCTCTATTGCGGCCTCGCAGACTTCCCGGGGGGACACTTCCCCGTGCCGGATCAGGTCGGCAAGGGCGACGGCATCGTATCGGAGGTATTCGGATTGCTTCATTGTCACGTCCATTTGTTATTCTGATAGCTTGGGAATCACGGGTATAACGTTTATGAAGACAAGACTCAATAGTCTGTATCGGGTTGTCCCGGTTATCCCGCTGCTGTTTCTGGCGATCATGGCCAAAGGCGCAGAACCGGTTGACGACTGGACGGACGTTGTTCGCAGCTCGCCCTACTGGGTCAGTCAGGGAGTCTACGAAAACATCATCACCATCCGGCGCTGGGTATTGAAGGAGTCCGGCTACTGCTCCGAGAGCGAACGTCATATCCTTTACGATATGCGTGGCCAGTTCCTTGGCTACATCAACGACGGTGACAGCCGTAAGGAGACCCAGAAGCAACTCAACGCTACCCGTGCACGGCTGGCTTCCAGTGGTCGCGCCGATGCCTGGGCTAAAGGCAGCAAAGGCACCACGGGCTATCCTTTTGCACTGGCCTGCGACCAGCCGCACGTTGACCTGGATGAAGCCAGGGCCCGTTATCTCGGCACCATACCCGCCAATCTGGTCTGGGGCGCCTGGGATGACCTGAGCTTTGCCTCGGCCGAATCCCCTCAGTCCCTCCACAACGCGCTGCTGTACGTGTACAACGAGCGTCTGCAACAGCAGCGACTTAATCTGCCACCGGAGCTGATTCGCTACCTTGGGGGCCAGGTGCTCATCGAAAGTGGTGGCCGGCAACGGGCCCACTCCACCGCCAACGCCCGGGGCATCCTGCAGCTGTCGCCGGCAGCCCTTGAGGATTGCCGAATCAAACCAACCCACTACTGGCACCGACTGGCCCAGATTGATTGCGCCCTGCGTCTGATGGACCAGAACGCCCAGAACCTGAAGCCCGCCTTTCACGAACGTTTTGGCCACCTGCCCCCGGCCAAGCAGAACCGGCTCTTCACGCTGCTGCTGGTGCAGGCCTACCATGGTGGCGCCGCGCGGGTGAAGACTTTGCTCGAGGACGAGGACCTGTCGAAACCTGCCGCCTACTTTGCCAGTCACCATGAGACCTACACGGCGGGAGACATCGCCTTTGGCATGATTTTCCACAATCTGGGAAGAGATCGGTTTGGTCTGGCCTCGCTTTACTATGTCGCTGATGTGCAACTGGCCACCGAGGCTCTGTGCAACAGCCCGAAACTCAAGGACACCGACTTTTGCGACTGACTGCCAGGCACAACACGTGGAACTGACCCTGATTCCGGAGACCCTGCCACCTTACATCGCGGTGTTTCTGTTATTGGCCTCAGCCATCACATCCATGATCACTGCCAGTCTGGGGGCCGGCGGAGGCGTGTTGTTACTGGTACTGATGGCCATGTGGGTGCCTCCGGCGGCGATCATCCCGGTCCATGGCATGATCCAGCTCGGCTCCAACGGCGGGCGGGCGGTTCTCGCCCGTCGCCACACCGACTGGAAAACCATCGCCGCGTTCGCACCCGGCGTATTTGTCGGGGCGGGTCTCGGCGCCTGGCTTCTGGTGGACCTGCCCGCCCACCTCTGGCAACTGACCATCGCACTGTTCGTGCTGTATCTGTGCTGGGGCCCGGATCTACCCAAGGGCGCCTTTGGGCCTTTCGGTGTGTTCCTGGCCTCCGCGGTGACCAGCTTTGTCAGCCTGTTCGTGGGGGCCACCGGACCTCTGGTCGCGGCATTCATCAAGCAAATGCATACCGACCGGTTCACCACCGTTGCCACCTTTGCCACGGCGATGTGTCTGCAACATGCCCCCAAGGCCCTGGTGTTTGGCGTCGCCGGTTTCATTTTCAGGGAATGGCTGATGTTTATTCTGGGCATGATCGCTTTCGGCTTCGCCGGCACCTGGATAGGTCTGCACATGCTCAGAACCATGAGCAACCGGCTGTTCAGCCTGGCTTTCAATATTCTACTGACGGTACTGGCCCTCAGGCTGCTGTGGCAGGCTGCCAGTGCCATGATGGTTTAGATCCGCGGAAGTTCAGGATTCAGGAACCGGCACCACCACAACCTTGTTACGCCCCTGGGCCTTGGCGATGTAACACCCCTCATCGGCACGGGCCACCACTTCTCGCGGCCCGGCGTCCCTGGGTGACAGTCCGGTCAGGCCGATACAGGTGGTGACCCCGAATGAGCGTCCGTCCTGTTCGATACGCAGGGCCTCGACACCGGCCCGGATTTTCTCTGCCAACACCTCGGCACGCTCCAGTCCACAGGCCGGCAGGATAATCCCGAACTCATCGCCACCCAGACGCGCCACCGTATCCGACTGGCGCACGGAGTCCTTGAGCAGGTCGGCCAGGCGTTTCAGCAGGTCATCCCCAAGCAGATGCCCGCCTTCGTCATTGACCGGCTTGAAGTGGTCCAGATCAATCAGCATCAACACACTGGCCGAGGCCTGCTCATCAACCTGACTCAGGCATTTCACCAGTGAGGCGTTGAACGCCCGCCGATTCAGCAACTGGGTCAGGCTATCGTGGGTGGCTTCCCAGGACAGCCGCTCTTCCTGGCGCCGGCGTTCGCTGTCATCCCGCAGAACAAACACCAGCCGTTCATTCTCGTGCCCCTTGCGCAGGTGCAACATCGTGAGATCGATATCAAAGAGCTGCCCCCTGGCATTACGGAGGGTGACGTACAGACTCTCAAAGGCTTCGCCCGTGAGAAAGTCCGAGGCTTGCCACTGACGCGTCTCATCCTCGATCACCACGCGCTCGAAGAAGTTATGGCTCTCGCAGTTTTCCCCGTTTCCCATAAAGCCACAGGCGGCCCTGTTGGCGTAGCGGATAAGACCACCGGTATCAACCATCAGAACCCCTTCCTGCAGCACGGCAAGAATACTGTCGGCCCGCTGCTGCTCTTCTCGCAACGCCTCTTCCACCTCCAGTTCCCGGGTGATATCCCTCACCACTGTAATGGTACCCAGGGACTTCTCGGGCGTGTCTATCGAGGCGGTCATCACATCCGCCCACACCGACTCTCCGGAGGAAGTATGTTTCAGGCGGAAGCGGCCACGAAACACTTCGTGGTTAAGCAAAGCCGAATACCATTCGCGCAGCGCCTCTTCCCGGTCGTCCTCATGGACAGCCGCGATCAGGTATTTGTGGAGCAGGCCGTTGTCCACACTCCCGGTGATCTTTTCAAACGTCGGGTTCACGAACTCAATTCGCCCAAGAACATCGGTCTGGACGATGCCGATCGGGGCGCTCTGGGTCAGCGAACGGAAAAACGCTTCCCGCTCGGCCAGTGATGACAGCACCTCGTCCCGCTCTTCCATTACCGTATTGAACGTTTCCGCCACCTGCCGGATTTCTCGCACCCCGGACACATCCACCGGCGTAGTGCGAACCCCCAAGTGTCTTTCGGTAATCTGGTACCCCAGCACTTTCATCGGTGCCATCAACCGGCGGAACACCACAAAGGCAAACGGCGCAAGGATCACGATCACCGTTATCAGCACCCACAGCAGGTTATCCACCAGGCGCCCGGCAGCGGCATAGGCTTCCTTGGCCGGCCAGACCGCCGCCACAAACCACGGCACTTCGGTCATCTGGCGCACTGCCATAATGGTCTGGTCACCCGCGCCATTGTTCGACTCCAGCACGCCTTCCACGCCAGACATTGCCTGCTGGACAGCCTGGTTATCGGCCGGTACCGGCTCCATCACCGCCCCGGTCCGACCGTGGGCAAGGGTAATGCCTCCTCGTGTGGCGACAGCAATATAACCGGACTTGCCAATACGCACCTGGCTGACATCCCCCATGAAGTTGTCCGCTTCCAGCAGAATGGCACCACCGATCATGCCGATAAACCGGCCGTTGTGATCAAAGATCGGAGCGGTAATCATCACCGCCGGGGCATTCTGATAAAAGGAGCGGTAGGGATGACTGATCACCGGCGTCAGCTGTTCGAATGTTCTTCTGAAATACTCCCGGCCACTGACATCCAGGCCCTTTTGGGCATAGGACTCCGGATATTCCGCGAGAACCTTCCCACCAGCATCAATGAGGTAGAACGCATCGAACAGGTGACGTAAGGCGATTTCCCTGCGAATCAGGATGCTCGCCCGAACTTCAAGGACATCCCCGCTCATGGTCATATCCCCCGCGATTTCCGCCAGGATTTCGCGGCGGTTGGACAGCTTGTCATCCAGATCCTGTGCCACCAGGTCGGCAAATGTGACTACCTCGGCCTTGGCCTGTGCTTCCAGCTCGTCACGGCTCATCAGGGTGCCGGCAATGGTGACCACGATCGCCGATAACAGGATCACCAGAATTACGAAGGCAACGGCACGATTTACCAGACTGCCAAACCAACGTTTGATCAACACAGCAGCGTGACTCCGGACATACAGAAACAAGACAGCCTGATCTGAAATAGGCAGTTAGGCACAGGTTAGTACAAGAATGTTTAGGTCAACGATATAACCACCGAATTTTAGCAGACCCCACGCCGCATCTCAGGTTACGGAACTTGAAATTTTAGTGATAATCGTTATTATTTAGATCTAATTTTTAGTACTGAGGCAAAACCATGTCTGAACTTCCACTCGCCAACGCCCCCGATACCCTGGCAACGCCGCTCAGTCAGCTGATCGACATGGGTGGGCCGGTGATGATGGTTTTGCTTGCGCTGGCCGTTGCCGGGGTCGTCACTTTCGTCTATCTGATGCTATTCGGTACTTTTTATACCCCCCGGCTGACCGGGAAACTTAAAAATGCGATTACCATTTGGCAACAAAATCCGTCTGATCGGGCCCCGGCACGGCTTCGTGAACAGTCCACCCTGTGGTCACGACTGAACCCCCTGCACCACCTGCTGGCCAATACCATGGAAAGTCAGCTGGCCGGCGCCAATCCCCAGCAGATCCGGGAAACCACGGCCAGGGACGCCCAACAGGCTCTGGAACCTTTTGAAGCCCCGCTGAAAGTCATTGAAGTCATTGCGGCACTCGCACCGTTGCTGGGCCTTCTGGGTACAGTCCTTGGCATGATGGAGGCCTTCAGCGCCATGGCCGCCACCGAAGGCCGCGCCAACGCCAGTCAACTCAGCGGCGGCATCTACGAAGCACTGACCACCACCGCTGCCGGCCTGGTAGTCGCCATCCCCTTCGCCGCCCTGGCAGCCTGGATCGAGTTCCGCCTGCGTCGGATCCACAAAACGGTCAACGGCGCCCTGGTCAGCGTGCTGGCTGTCGATCTGGAAAGCCAGCAGGACGCCATGCTTTCTCCCGTGAAGCCGGCGCCGGAATCCGCGGCTCACAAACCTGCACAATCCGCCCGCGAAGTCACCACCGAGTCCCAGAGCCATCTTGCCCATGCAACTGGTTGATCCGAGGCCAAGCCGCCCCCTCCCGATCCGGATTACCCCGCTGATCGATGTGGTGTTCATCCTGCTGGTGTTTTTCATGCTCACCAGCAGGCTGTTGCCTGTGGACTACCTGGAATTGTCCAACCAGACCGGCAATACCAGCCCGACCACCGGCGATCCGATCCCGGAAGTACACGTGCTGGCCGATGGGCGCCTGGAGTGGAAAGAACAAACCCTGCCGCTATCAGAGCTGTTACCCGAACTGACATCCGGGGGTATCGGAGAGGTGAATGTCAGTACTGCGCCTGACACCGGACTGAGGCACTTCACCCAGACCCTGAGCAGCCTTGAGAATCAGGGCATTACTGCGCACTGGAAACGGACCCCGGCGTCCGGGAGTCGTCCGTGACCCATCTGGTTCCACCGCCGTCAACTTCCGGCAAATCCCTTATGGAGCGTGTGGAAGACGCCCTGCTGCCGCTGATCAACCTGGTGTTCCTGCTGCTGATGTTCTTTATCGTGGCCGGGCAACTGGCGGACACCCCCTTGCCAGACTTGCCAGCAACAGCTCAGGCGCAAGGTCAACAGCCACCTCACGCAGATCTTATGGTCTCGACAGACAAAGGCTGGCACATCGATGGCGAGCCCCTCTCCAGGGAAACTTTGCCCGGCAGACTGCCCGCACCGGACGAGTCCAGCCCGCTGAAAATTGCGGCCGGTGAAAATGTTTCCATGTCGGATCTCGAAGAACTGTTCCAGTTGCTGGAAGACAACGGCTATACCGACGTTATCCTGCTGACGGAGCCCGCATCGTAATGATCGCAAGCAGCAAGATAAGGGCGCTGTTTCTGGTCATGGCGGTCCTGATCACGGTCATCGCGGTGGTTATTGCCGCGCCCCGGAACGTGCCCACCCTGAAGCCTCTCGGGGAATCCGCCGTCAATACGGCTCCGGCCATGAAAATCAGCCTCGCCGGTGCGCCCCGCAACGAAGCCCCCGAGGTAGAGCCGGTGGAACAGCCAGCCGAACCTGAACCAGAGCCAGAGCCAGAGCCAGAGCCAGAGCCAGAGCCAGAGCCAGAGCCAGAAATCGTGCCGGAACCTGAACCGGAGCCGCAACCCGAACCGGAGCCCGAGCCCGCGAAAAAGCCGGTCACAGAGAAAGTGGAGGAGGTTGACCTCCCCGAAGCGGAAGAACGCTCCGAAGAGACCACAGAAGAAACCGCCAGTGACACCAGCGATGCCCAGCAGGTTGAACTCAGCGCCGGTGATTCCTCCGACGTGGACGACTACCTGACAAAGCTGAGCCGGCACCTGAGCCGATACTATGACTATCCGCGCAGGGCCCGCCGCCTGGGGCAGGAGGGCTCCCCCGTAGTGGTGTTCGAGTTCAGCCGCGATGGCACACTGGTACGGCATTCCCTGAGCAAGTCTTCAGACCACTCCCTGCTGGACGACGCCGCTCTGGATATGCTCAAGGATGCCGAACCATTGCCGAAGGTACCGGATTCCATGAAAGGCAAGAGCTTTACCTATGCCTTGCCGGTGCGGTTCAGCCTGCGCTAACGGCTTCCCCGCGCAGGCTCTGCTTGAGGCTCTGTTCGCACTGTAACAGCCGCTCCTCAGCTTCAGCCCGTTTCTGGCGCCCCTCTTCGGCAATATCAATGCTCTCCTGAATGACATCAATTAAAGTCTGGTTCGAACGCTCAATTGAATCAATATCGAAGACACCGCGCTCCATCTCATTGCGTATGGCAGCGTTAGACTCCTGAAGGTTTTTGGCGTTAGCTTCCAGAAGCTGGTTGTTCATGTCGGATACGTCTTTCTGGAAATCCGCCGAATTTTTGGCATTGGTCAGGGCAATGGACTGTGCCATCTGAACACGCCACAGGTTCAGGGTATTCACCAAAGAGCTGTTCATCTTGTTGATCAGCGCCTTGTCGTTTTCCTGGGTGATTCGCATCGTCGGGAGAAACTGCATCACCGTCTGGCGCGTGAGCTTGAGGTCGTGAACCTTTCGCTCCAGATCGTCACGTGCTGCCTTGAGATCCCGCAATTGCTGAGCCTCGAGTAGGTCCCCGGACTTGTCGGCCGCAGTCTGGGCTGCAGGGATGTCTTCGCTGTCCAGTTTGGCGAGCTTCATGTCACCGGCGACAATGTAATATTCCAGCTCCCGATAAAATTCCAGAGTGGAATTATAGAGTTTATCGAGCATTTCCACGTCGCGACTGAGCTTGAGGATGTGAGTTTCGAGCTCCCGCTCGACAACCTGCACCTGGGACTCCACAGATTCGTACTGCTGCACAAAGCGAGCAATCGGCTCTACAGCACCCAGCAATCTGGAGAAAAAGCCCGGCTTCTTTCCGTTCCTGACCGTACTGGTATCCAGCTTCCGGATGTTGACCATCATATTATTCAACAGGCTTCCGGCTTCACCCGAATCCTTATTCTTGACGCCGCCCATCATGGTCTGGGAAATTTTGCCCATCTCTGCCTGGGCGGACGAACCAAAGTGGATGATGGATTGGGAATCCGTTACATCCACGGATTCCATCAGCTTGAGTACCTTTTCACAGGTATCCTCGTCCATTTCCTCAGTTGCCGTCGCGGGTTCGTCCCCGGCCAGTATGCCGGCGCCCATCTCTGCCTCTAACTCGTTAAGCTGTACGTTTTGCTGTTTCATAAACAATCCCTTGCCGTCATCGTGTCATTTGAAGTCCGCTTCTCTTGATGGACTGCTCCAGCACATCAAGATCCACGTCCAGCTCAAGAAAATCATCCTCAAGGTTCTGCTCGAACTGCTTTTCAAAGCCGCTGATCATTGCCCTGAGAACCTGCTCGAACTTGGCTTCTATATCCTGCATCGCTTCGAGTTGAGCGCCCTGTTTTCGAGCTTGCAATGCATGTACTTTTTCCACAACTTCCGTGGAAGCCTGCAGATGCACCTCGAACTTTGTCATGCCGGAGAGGTCATCCGGGTCTTCAATGACCTCTCCGATAATCCGGTCAATCCATTCTACGGCTTGCTCCAATAATGCCTGGTACGGCTCGCCCATGTTCCGGGCCATGTCTCTGAGCTGTTGCTGTCTGGCGCGATTCTGCTGAACAAAGCGCGCCAGCCGCTGAGACTGGACATTACTCAGGCCATTGTTCTCACGAAGCCGCTCCCGGAGACTTTTACGCTGTGGGAGGATCATCACGGTGCCTGCATAGGTGCCGAACGCCAGCATCAGGGAGTACAGCAACCCGGGCGCCGGCATGGTCAGCGCCTGCTCGCTGACCACCAGCACGACAGAGCCGCAGACACCACCCACCAGCGAGCGCGAGCCCACACCGAGGCCGGACTTGTCCGCGAACATCGTCACCGCTTTACTGCCCACTGATCCAGTAATTCACACGTTCAGGATTCTTCTTGATCCACTGATAAATCGCCTCCCGATGCGAGGTGTCTTCGGCCGCTGCCATCAGGGCTTCAACTTCGGCCACCTCAAGATCCATGCGCTTGAAAAAGGCCGCCAACTCCGGCTTCCTGTCAACGAAGCTCTGGTTGACGACGGCATGAACTGACTCTTCAGCACCAAACACACCTTTCGGGTCGTCCAGGTATCTGAGATCGAACTTCGCAAACTTCCAGTGCGGTCGCCAACCGGTCGCAACAATCCAGCGATCATTCCGGAAAGCCTTACCAACTTCCATTGCCATCTTCGGACCAGTGCCCGGCAGCAAATCGTAATCCACGCCGTAGTGCTTCATGGCCTTGCGGGCCATACCAGTAATGCCGGCATTTTCATCGATGCCCTGAATTTGCCCGCCAAACTTTTCACGCACCGACGGCTTGGCCAGATCCGCAATGCTGGCGACTTCCGATTCCGGCACATAGGCCGGGACCGCCAGCCCGAGGTTAGCTCCCTTGTAGATGGCTCCAAGATCCACCAGATCATCGCCATACTTTTGCATGTACGCTTTGTGGGTCAGGGGCTGCCATGACATCAGCATGGCATCAAGGTTGCCTTCAGCCACGCCACGGTACTGCACTGAAATGTCTGCCAGTGTCAGCTCAACGTCCTGACTCATACCCCGCCGGAGAATCACAGCAGCAAGCTTGGTAACCACCTCTGCGTCTTCCCAGGTCGTCCATCCGATAATGACATCTGGCCTCTGGGCCTTTACAGGCGACGAATACACGGTCGCGGTGAAGGTGGCGACTGCCACTGCCATGGAAAAAAAACACGCCTTGAACAATTTCATGCGAACAACGTCCCTATTGGTATCAGCCGTCAAAATCTTCAATGTTTTCAAAACTGGCGGATTCTGCCAGTACACGATTCAGCCCGTCCCTGAGTTCTTCGGGATTTTCTGCGCTCTGATACACGGTCAGCCCAGGCTGGTTCAGTGCCGAATCATCAATGCAAAAACCAACGGTGTGGACCTGGGTCGGATCCGACGGGTTACTGAATATGCGGTTCAGCGGGACTGCGGGGTCTTCCCCGTTGGAGTGCTCGCCGTCGGTAATGACCATGATACGGTAGTCGCCATAGCCCTGCTGATGGGCGGAGCGATACTCAAGCTGCTCCAGCGCAAGCTCAATGGCCGACCGCAGAGGAGTTCCGCCAATGGGTCTGGATTGGTTGATCTTATCGATAAAGTGCTCCCGGTTGTGTTGCCCCAGCGGGGTACGCACGGTGACACCATCGGCGTCAAAGACCACTAGTCCCAGGTTGGCTTCTGGATCCACCTCATTGACCCAATCACCAAGAACCGCTCTGGCGGCCTCTGCCTTGTTTCTATAGGTTCCGGAACACGTCTTTGAAGCCATGGAACCACTCATGTCCAGCACCACCATGATGTTCTCCCGGGTGGGAACGGAATCGAGCTGGTCCACTGGCTCCGCATTGGCGGGCCAGCTTGAGCCCAGAGCATCTGCAACCGTGTGCCGATACCTGTCTGCCGGTTGTTCGCTGCCCGCGCTGCCATCATGGGCCTGTGTGCCGTGACTGTTGTCGCCACAGCCTGCCAGCCCAGCGACCAACAGCAGTACAGCCGTTACCGCTACTTTTGAGTTTACAGCTCCCATTGCGGTCTCCTTACCACGAATTCACAGGCGTGAACGTGCTTGCCTCGGCTTCAACATTCACAAGTTTGAACGTTACCCGCATGTTGGATTTCCACTCGGCCTCAGTCTGCGGTGGGCAGGGGTCACCTTCGCACAGCCCCGTCTTGGGCTCGGTAATGCCATGCCCCAGGGTGACAAACTGACTCTCATCCATGGTCCTGCGGTTATCCTCGGCAAACTCGATAACGCTGTCCCGTACCTCGATCGCGCGGTTCATGGACAGGTTTTTTGCCGCCTGGCGAATGGAGCGCAGCTGGTGATTACTTTCCCCATTGTGCTTTTTACGGAGGTAATTCATCGGATCGGAGTGGCCTTCAACAGTAATAACAGCACCGCCATAGGTTTCAGCGAGCTCAGCCACCCGGTCGAATTCATCACGATACTCAGCCTGGCTGAAGGTTCTCTGATTCGGCTGGAAGTGTATCTCGAACTCCATCAGCGAGTTCTCTTCGAGTTCGCCGGATTCCTTCATATTCTTGACGGCAGAGGCCGTGGCATTGCTGTCAAAGCTGGGCAACTCAGCCCGGCGCTTGTCGAAAACATCACCGGAAACGTCGCTGTAATCCCAGTCTGCAACCGTCAGATCGTATGCGCTGGACAGCAGTCCACTTGCGACCATGACACTCTGGATGCGATTGTTCATGGTTTTCCATGAGCGGGAACCGTCTGCCTGCGACCAACGGTCGTTACCGTCCACGCCAACGGTTTCAACGTTGCGCCACAAGTCTTTTGCCTCGGAATCGGCTCCAGGGTCCCCCAGCAAGAGCTCACCGGCGGCATTCCAGTCTACAACCTGCTTAACCACATCCTCCCGAAACACTTCCTCCGCAGAAAACATGGCCCGGACAAAATTCCGGACCTGCTCACGGTTCTTCTCCAGATAATCCGCTCGCACTACGTACACCTCTGAAATAATGCGGTTAGCGGACCGGGTAGACAGCATGATGGTGGCGCCCTTTACCGACCCCTCGGCGCCGGTACCGGTGTTGCCTCCGCTAGTCAGGGTCTGGGCGTCGGCGGAAGTAACCAACACTGCGTCGTTCTCCGGGTCATCCAGAAATGCCGCGCCAGGTGTATCTCCCTGAAACCCCATCAACGAACTGGTATAGCGAATGGTAGGCGATTCCCAGGTGCCGCCGTTTCGCTCTACGGCGCTCTGGCCATCAGCCAGGATGCGGGAGAGGTAGGCAAGGTGTGGGCCGTATGCCTGAGTAACGATCGTTGCACCAGAAAGATCCGCCGCACTGCTGAGCTCACCTCTCGCAACAATCGCATCCGCACCATTGGAATATCCGTGCTGATAGATGGCCACCTGTTTGGTGCGAGGATCGTTTTCGGTCAGATCAGCAACTGCATTCAGCATGCCCTGAGTGCCTCGCATAATAGGCGACTCGCAACTCAGGTACTTTTTTACCTGCTCGGTGATGTCGTTTTCCAGGAACAGGGACACTGTTATGTCGTTGTCACTGAAAATACTGTCGGCGCTGCTTTCTGTCTGATATCCGTTGGCAAACAGGGGAATGATATCAACCCCCGACGTACGCATGGGCACACTGAGGGAATCAGTTCCGGCGCGACAGCTTTTTACGGTTGCAGACAGGGTGTCAGCAAGGGGCGCCTGATCGGAGTACTCGATCGCCTGTCCGCCTGTGGCGAATATCGAGGCACCTAACAACATCAGAGCCTGTAAGTGTTTCATGCGAATTCCTTTTACGTTTTCATATTCAGGGATTGGTAATGACAACGTCGACACGAGGCAGACGCCGCTGGTAACTCCTGTCAGATTCACCTTCCTGGCGCTGCAATGGCTCAGTGCCACCAACGCCGACGGCCAGAATGGCGTCTTTTGACACCCCCTCTTCGACGAGCATTTCCGCGATCAGCTCCGCCCTCTCTTCCGATAACCGCAGATTGGCCTCGTCATCGCCCCGGGTTCCCGTATGCCCGGTGACAACCAGCCGTGCATCGCCACGCAAGTGTTCATCACTGAGTATTCTGGGAAGAAGGGTGTCGAAAGATGTGTCCGGCGTCAGCCCGTGGGTAAACGGAACGCTATGGATGGCCGGCTGTTCCAACTGGCCTTTATGGTTCAGAAAGGCCATAAAGACGGCCGTTATCCCTATCAGGACAAGGCCGGAGAGTCGCTTCAATGTGTCGTTTCTGACCATGGATCACCCAGTTATTGAACAAACCAACCTGAACGAAAAGATGGATGCACAAAACCTGGCCGAAACGACGCAAAACCGCATGCCCCCTGCTTGAGAGGCGATGGATTCGGGGATAGCAGTGTTCGGGGCGCCCGAGATTAGCTCCTTGCTGTTCGGGGGTGCAATTCCTTTGCTCAAGAGGATAAGACTACTTTTTTGATAGTACCTGAGTTTCCACGGCTCCGGCAACCAGCCGCCAATTCACCACCAGCCAGGCAAGTTTTTGCTTTGCCAGCAAGTTCTTGCCCCGAATCCAGCAAAAGACTGCCCGCCAGGCCCGAACTAGCACGTTAGATAATCATTATTCGTTGTTTTATATTGGTTTTTCTATTCTGGCACGGCCTTTGTTTATGACTAAGCGTCCAGGGAAGACCCCGGGGACATTTATTCATTCACACGTCATGGAGCAGACTATGCCAACTCCTTGTTATATCAGCATCGAAGGCCAGACTCAGGGCAACATCACCGCCGGCGCATTCACTTCCGACTCCGTAGGCAACATCTACGTTGAAGGTCACGAAGACGAAGTGCTGGTTCAGGAATTCAGCCACGTTGTAACCGTTCCGACTGATCCCCAGTCCGGTCAGCCTTCCGGTCAGCGCGTTCACAAGCCGTTCAAGTTCACCTCCGCTCTGAACAAGGCCACCCCGCTGATGTACAACGCCCTGGCTTCCGGCGAAATGCTGCCAAAGGTAGAGCTGAAGTGGTACCGCACCTCCGTTGAGGGCAAACAGGAGCACTTCTTCTCCACCATCCTGGAAGATGCCACCATCATCGACATCGATTGCAACATGCCTCACTGCCAGGATGCCGACAACGCTGACTTCACCCAGCTTGTTCAGGTATCCCTGTCCTACCGCAAGGTAACCTGGGAGCACGCCGTTGCAGGCACTTCCGGTGCGGACGACTGGCGTTCGCCGATCGAAGGCTGATCCTCCGATCAGAATCCGCACAGTAGCGATGAGGGCGCACGGCACAATGCCGTGCGCCCTTTTTATCAAGCGCCGCTAATATGACAGCGGTGAACCCCGGCTTTCCTTGCTCTTCATGGTAAACTTCTACATCAACTATGTAGAGTATAATGAACAATTACCACTCTAAACATTGAGATTAAAACGGGAGCTATATTGTGGAAAGGAAGCCATACATACATCGACTCTATGCAGTAATTTCTATCTTAGCTCTATTATCTTCCTCTCTCGTTTCCGCTGCTGAAGATAAGGCGCTCGAAAGCAAAGTATTGGTTGAATACAATAAAACCACTGAGCAGAATGACGCATTAAAATTCGGGACTGGTGGTGTTCACGAGTTGAGAATATCTGCAGACCGGCTCTCAGGCGCAAGGATTATTTCTGCAGGATCCTTGATATTCATGCTACCGGGCGACTCGTATTTCTCAATGGAAACCGTTTCAGAGAGTGACTACGACTTTAAAGACATTGACATGTCATCTTATCCGGAATTAATTCTCGGACTGCAAGGCCTTACTGACGAAGCATCTGACTTTCACAAGGAACTAAGGAAGTCCTATGTGCACGTCATAAAACCTGACGTGTCACCAAAAGAGATACGGATATTCAATACAGCCAACGGAAAGGGTTACTGGGCAGTAGGTAATAAAAAATCAATAATCATACTATCCTCGAAAGAGGTAGATAATCAATTTTCCTACTTCTATATACGCAACCTTTCAGAATCTGACATAGAAGAAATAATAATAAATGGACTTTTATAACTAACAACCAATCAAGCTTTAGGAGAGGGAACCCATGAAGCTTTCAAAACGGGAACAAGATGACCTTTTGGCGATAATACAGGTATTACTGGGAACAGATGCCTCTATTGCCATAAGAAAGCGAAGATTCTCGCAGAGGACAGCGGAAAAAGTTGAAGAGCTCATCAAGATACTAATGGATTGTAACGAATCAATGGAAGCTCTGATCTTTGGCCTCGCTGGCGGAGGTAGTGCAGTCACCAAAGGATGGCTAAAAAAGATACTCAGCCGTCTCGCCTCAGAACTAAAAGCGCAAAGGATTGAATTTGATGGTATCGGTTGTAGGGTTACAGCAACCCGAAACTGGAAAACAGATATTATCTACTCAACCTATAATAATTAGAATGAATAATACTCTATCTGGCTTGGACTTTCTCTGGAGCAATTCAAACCCGCAGTCCAAAACTGCTATCAACGAGGTGAAACAGGGATTTGTAGGGGCACAAAGAGGGGGCCGGTATTAGCCACCTCAGGCGACCCACTTCCGGCCACTGGCAGCAAACTCTACAACCAATTCGAACACATTGTCGCACTTCTCTTTGAACGCGACCCGCGTCGTAACTTTCCGGAAGGTCTTTATCCAGGACCTCCCCAATCGCAGCCTTGACTGCCCGCTGAGTCTGGCCATCCTTCCACCAATCCTGCACCAACACTTTGGGATGACCTTCCAATAGGCGGATATGACGCTCGGATTCCTCCCGAAGATTGCCAACGTATTGGACAAGATCCTCGTAGTAGGCATCGGCGGATGAACTGCCAGAGTTGTACTTGTCGATGATCTCCTGAAGCCGCTGGGCAAAATCAGTGCGGGTATGATTCTGCTCCACAAGCGCGTCCAGCACACCACGCAAGTACTGAATAGCCGCAATGCGCTGATTATCGTGCTGTTGGAAAATCTCCGGTTTGCAGGCTTCGTAGAGAGCAGTCACCGTGTTCTCGTAGACGTTGAACTGCTTCCGCCATTCTTCGTTGCTCAGCAACGTATCCGCAGCCTGATTGAAGAAGCCGATGTTCTTGAAGCGGGCCTTTTCGCAAAGGCCATCGGCGGCATGCTCAAGGCTGGTAGCTTGTTCCGTAATTTCCTTGCGGTTTATCGCCTCTTTCTCACTCTCCTCCCGAAACCAGTTGAAGAAATGCTCCCAGCCTGCAGTGAAGCTGCCCACCCTTGTTTCCAGGGCGTTGGACAACACACAGAAGGCGTTACAGTGGAACAATTGGGGAATCTCGTGCCGGTAACTGCGCAGGTTATCCTCGAATGCATTTCGCAGCCGCACATTGGAGTTCTTTAGCTCGATAAAGACCAGGGGCAGCCCGTTAACATACAGAATGACATCCGGGCGACGGTAGGCGGCAATCGGGGACATAGCCGCTTGTCGGCACGGTGAGAGCCATCGTTGAGATCTTCCAGCTTTGCGGTATAGCAATCCAGCACGTTGAAACCGTGAATGTGCTGGAGGCGCTGCAGCAGCGCCTGCTCGATATTGTCTTCCGAAATAAAACTAGCCATCGGCCTGCCGACTCCATGGACCGGGTGGGTGCCAGATTTCCTCCGGGGTTTCGGCGACCTTGCCCACCATCACGGGACCGAGGAATTCAACCACCGCCGTTACAACTTCCGGGAACGCCTCTGGCACATGATCTTGGCCAAGGCGTTTACGGAAAGCCTGCCACTGTGGCTGCTTGCTGTCCACAAAAGCGGCAGAAAAGGGATTGGTTTCAGGGATTTCCGTACCGCGCTTTCGGAAGGTGCCCTCAATTGCACCTTTGAGATTGTCCAGCCGGAATTCATGCTGGCGCGACATCAACCAGATATCATGGAAGTCTTTCATCCGGCTATTCAGTTCACCAAGGTTCACCATCGCCTGGAACTTCTCGGCAATGGAGGATTCCGGGGTGTAGCACTGGATTCGAGCAGCGGGAAAATCCAGCAAGGTCGGAAACTCCAACCAGGAAGGGAACGGAAATACGGGATCGCCAAATCCGATATCCAATTGCATTTGAACTCGGGCATTGCCCAGAAAACTGGTGAAAGTCACTCTAAGTCCCTGGTAGTCCGCATCTTCAGTAATCGTCTCAGCATTCAGGGTATCCGGATCAAAACGCAAGCCATCATCCGTCACATCAGTCTCAACAATGTCACGCACCTGGGCCAGAATCGCGTCCGGTTCATTGCTGGTCTGGCCCAGCATATCGATATCCCGTGTCGGTCGGCTGTTCGGCCCCTGCATGGCCCAGAGCATCAGTGCGCCCTTGAGGGTAAAGCAGTCGCTGTGGGGCGATTGGCTGAGCCGATATAGAAAACGCTCCATGGCGTAATACTGCAGCAGCTCCTGAAAGGGACTCTTCTATTTCCGGGACTTATTTAGCAGTTTCTGGCGAACAGACGCGGCGGTGTTTTTGGCCATCGTGATCTCCTTTCACTTTGGTTGTTCTGGTGATTGACGGATTCCATTCACAGCTTGGCTTCCACATAGGGTGCCATGACATTGGCGACCCGGCAGATTCTGGCGTATTCCATCAGTTTGCCCGGCAGAAAGGTTTTGCGGGTGCGGTATAGCTCCAGGGCTTCCAGCACTACATCCATGCCGATGCGGTTGCGGAACTTGAAACAGTCCGCCAGGGTTTTCTCCGGGTTGTAGACATTCAGGGTGATTCCATCCACGTCCACCTGCTCAATACCTGCGCTGAACGCCCGCCCGGATAACCGGTACCCGGCCACCGGCGGATAATCCAGAACCGGCAGGCGGGCACCCCGTTCCACCGCCAGATGCACCTGATGGGGAATTTGCGTGGTGATGCCATGCCAGTCCAGCGCGGAAATCAGGCAAAGCACGGCATTGGGAAAACGGCTGGCGGCGGTCACCAGATCCGGGTTTTCAATGGGCGGCAGATCCGCCAGACGATACAGACCGCGACTGACCGGTTCTATCACCCCCTCGTCCCGGAGCTGATAGAACTGGTACCGACTATAGCCCCGGGCCAGCGCTTCGCTCAGGCGAAGCTGGCCGCCGTGCTGGCAGAACAGGGTTTGAAGTTGTGCCCGGGAAGATCGGGCCGAGCCGCAATCAGACAAACTGTCACCACTTATTTATATCTGGTGACAGTTTGTCTGATTACAGCTACTGGTTCAAGCGGCGGGCTTGGTCGGAGTTTCCGCTTTGTCGCTCTGCCGAAATATTAGCTTAACCACATTATCAAAATCTCTCTGAGTGGCCTCGCTAACACAGAGACCCCAATCGACATTGGGAGCATAGGTCATAGCAATCCGAATAATCGGGCGGTAACCTTAATACCCCCCATCGAAGGAAAATGATTATTCAGGTTTGCTCACGATGACCATCTCCAGAAATAACGCTATTGGCCTGGGCAAACTGATGTGTTCGGTCACCGAAGAATTGCTGTGGCAACCAGCCGCCAGCTGGATCAGGGGGCGTAGCTCTGGAGTTTCGCTGCAGTGTCGGGTCGGCTCCGGCCAGGCCACCTACCACCGGTACGATTCCCGCACCCGGCAACATCAGATTACCTATGGTGTTCGGATGATCATGGCCAAACAGCAGGCCGAGACCGCCATGGGGTGGCTCTCAACCCGGGAAATCCAGCGGCGAGGGTACTTTGGTGGCGAGCTGACCACCCTCAACCTGCTGGCCCACACCTGTTGCCATGAGTTTGCCCACCTGCTGCAACACAGCGCCGGCAAGCGTTTTCACGGCTCGGTACACAACCATCACTTCTATGACATTCTCGACCAGCTTCATGCCAGTGGTGGCGCCGGGGCCGCGCGGAGTTACCTGGCGGATCAGGCCCGGAGGCAGGGGCTTGAATTGCCTCACGATCCATTCGACATCCTCCCGCCGCAACAACTGACGGCCAGTTGGCAGGTAGGCGATGCGGTCCACTTCGGCAGCGGCCGCCATCAGCACCAGGGCGAAATCATCCGGGTCAACCGGAAGACCTGTACCGTGGCAGGGACGGGCCCCTCACGCGGGCTTCGTTACCGGGTGCCAGTATCGTTACTGAGTAGACCGGGCCGTTAACCGGCGTGCTCCCCGACCCAGGTTCTGGGCGAGCCGGCACTGTGTTTGTCGACCAATCCCCTTAACTCCGGCAGGCAAGAGCCACAACCGGTACCGCATTGCAGCTCTTCGCCCAATCGCTCAACACTGGTGGCGCCAGCCTCAATGGCCCGGCAGATCTGCTTCTCCCCGACCTGGTAACAACTGCAAACCAGTGCGCCAATATCCTCGGTGTCGACGGCTCGGGCTGCGAGCAGGCAGCGACGAGTTGCTTCGTCCAGTTCCGGCCGGGTAAAACAGTCGGCAAGCCAGTCCACCGGGGGCAGAAGCGTTGGGTCCCGCTCCACCATCAGCACCGCCTCCAGCTTACCCTGCGACAGTCGGGCGGCCCTGAAACGGCCCTGACGCTCGTCCTGCATCACCAATTGTGGCGCCCCTCCAAGCCATTCCTGCACCATGGCTGGCCAGTCCACGTTCGTGCGCCCGGCAAGCCACCAACTCGAGCAGGCCTCCAGCGGCTGCATGGCCCAATAATCGGCCTGCCAGCGCCGGGGCCGGTTCTTGCGCACCAATAACCGGCCGTGCCACCGTGCCGGCCAACGCGTCAGCCTGGCACGACCATGCTTGGCTTCCGGTTGACCGGAAACCGGGTCAACAATGCTGCTAGTCAGGGCGGTGGCCAGCCCATCCCCGGTGAACTGCCGGTTCCAGTGAATCGGCAGGAAAACCTCACCCTGCCGTTGCCCCGGATTGATATGAACCCGGCCGACAAAACGTCCATGGTCACCCTCCAGGGTGGCCAATCCATTCTCTTCAACACCCAGCGCCCTGGCATCCTTCGGGTGAACATCCATGAAGGGCTCGGAGCGATGGGCAAGCAGCCGGGAGGCCAACGCGGTCCGGGTCATGGTGTGCCACTGGTCACGAATCCGCCCGGTATTGATGATCATCGGGAACTCGGCATCAGGCGACTGCTCCGGCAATCGCGTTTCCACCGGCACCAGCCTGGCGCGGCCGTCGGCAGTCGCGAACTGACCGTCGGTGAACAGCCTGCTGGTGCCGGCGTCGGCGTGGCTGGTCACCGGCCACTGGGTCGGCACCAGGGCGTCATAGGCTTCATCATTCAGGTCCGCCAGCCCGGAAATATCAAAGGCCCGTTCTCCCCGGTTCTCAAATCCGGAAAGCGCTGCATGTTCGCGGAAGATATCCGCCGGGCCGTCGTAATCGAAGAATTCCCGATAACCCAGGCGGCCCGCCACCGCAGAAAGAATCCACCAGTCAGGCTTTGCCTCTCCCGCTGGCGGCAGGAATCGGCGCTGGCGGGAAATGCGCCGTTCCGAGTTGGTCACCGTACCGTCTTTTTCACCCCAGCCCACGGCGGGCAGCAGAATATTGGCGTATTCCGTGGTGTCGGTGTATTGCGTGCAGTCAGACACGATCACCGTGGGGCATTGGGCCAGCGCACGGCGAATCCGCCCGGATTCCGGAAGGCTCACCGCCGGGTTGGTGGCCAGCACCCATAAGACTTTAATGTCTCCCCGCTCCACCGCATCAAACAGGTCAACGGCCTTGAGACCCGGCCCATCAGCCACGGAATCACAGCGCCAGAAGCGGGCCACACGGTCCTTTGCGCCCGGGGTGTCATAATCCATGTGGGCGGCGAGGGTGTTCGCCAGACCGCCCACTTCCCGACCGCCCATGGCGTTGGGCTGACCGGTCAGGGAGAAGGGGCAGGCCCCGGGTTTGCCAATGCGGCCGGTCGCCAGGTGGCAGTTGATGATGGCGTTGCACTTGTCGGTACCGGCAACGGACTGGTTGATCCCCTGGGAGAATGCCGTCACCGTCCGCTGCTCTTCGGCAAACCAGCGATAGAAGGTCTCCACATCCTCCTGGGGCAGGTCACAGGCCTCGGCCACCGCCGCCGGTGTGGGTGCGGCCGCCCGGGCGGCGGCCAGCGTCTGTTGGAATCCGTGGCAATGATCGGCAACAAAGGCCTCATCAATCGCCCCGGCTGCCGCCAGCCATACCAGCAGCCCGTTGAACAGGATGGTGTCGGTTCCGGGTTTCAGGGCCAGGTGAAGGTCCGCCAGCTCACTGGTGGCGGTCTGCCGGGGATCGATCACCACCACCTTCCGGCCCGCCCGGGCGGAGGCTTTCATGCGCTGGTACAGCACCGGATGTGCCCAGGCCGCGTTACTGCCGGCAAGGACCAGCAGATCCGCCAGTTCAATATCCTCGTAACAGCCGGGCACCAGATCGCCACCAAAGGCCCGTTTGTGGGCCGCCACCGCCGATGACATGCAAAGCCGGGAATTGGTGTCCACGTTCGGGGTACCGATAAACCCTTTGGCCAGTTTGTTGGCCACGTAATAGTCCTCGGTCAACAGCTGGCCAGAGAGGTAGAAGGCAACCGAGGCGGGCCCGTGTGTCTCTACGGATGTCCTGATCGCGTCCGCCACCGTATCAATCGCCTCCGGCCAGGCCACGGTGGCGCCATCCACTTTGGGCGCCAGCAGGCGGCCGTCGTCGCCCAGGGTTTCTCCCAGGCTGGCACCCTTGACGCACAGGCGCCCGCCATTCGCCGGGTGACTGTCATCGCCGGTAATTTCCGGCTCTCCGGCACCCGAAGCCACTACGCCGCAACCCACCCCGCAATAAGGGCAGGTCGTTTTTGTTCCGTTTTCGTGATCACTCAGAGGCACCAACATGTCTGCTCCACCGGAGAAAGCGCAACAAAAAAGCCCGGCAGGGTTCCGGCCGTGATGGTCTCGAAATCCTGGCGGGCTTCATTGCCTGGGTCTGTTCAAATCTTTCAGTCTGGAAAGAACCTTTGACAAACCTGTAGCAAATCGGGGGCCAGCCTCGCAAAGTGCCTGATAACCAACGAATCGGGAGATGGAGTTGCGGCCCACGGCCACGGAGCCGGCCACATTCTGGTGCACAATGGGCGTTCTATGCACAGGCGCGAGGCAATATCCGCGCATCTCAGGACGGTGACAGATGCCCCTGCTGCTGCCTAACTGACTGTTTTTCCCATCACTGGCCATCCATGGCAGATAAATTGCTCCACTCTGGTCACAAACGTCCGGAAGCGGACCCCAGACCTGCGCAATACCGCGGTATCCATGTTATTCCGCGCAACGAACATTGAGGAAACGTCATGCAGTCATCAGAGTCTTTGCGAATTCTACTGATCGACAATAATCCGGAGCGGGCCAGCAAGGTGTGTGCGGCCCTGACTCACAGCGGCCACGAAGTAATCCGACAGCGTCCCGACGCCACCGGGCTGACAGCCGCCGTCGCCCGTGACCAGCCGGACATGGTCATCATAGACATGGATTCACCGGATCGGGACACCCTGGAGAACATGAGCACGCTGAACGATCACGCGCCCCGCCCCATCGTCTTTTCCGCGGACGAACCCGGAGACCGCGCCACCATTCAGGCCGCAGTCCGCGCTGGCGTCAGCGCCTACGTGGTGGACGGCATCAAGCCCCAGAGCGTGCGCTCGATCATTGATTCCGCCATCGCCCAGTTCGAATCCTTTCAGGCACTGCGGACGGAGCTGGCGGAAACCCGCGGGGCACTGGAGGACAGAAAATTCATTGAGAAGGCCAAGGGCCTGATCATGAAACACGAAAACTGCGATGAAGACACCGCGTTCCAGATGCTACGTTCAGCAGCCATGGACCACAGCGAGCGACTGCCGGACATGGCCCGGCGAATCATCACCCTGCTGGAACGGCAAACGACCAGGCCCGCGGTCAGGCAGGCGTCCTGACCCAACACGGGGGAGTTGATCCCATGGCCATGCCCACGCCCATCCGCGGTCGTACGGTTTTTCACCTCAGGCTCGGATTTGTTCCGCTGCTCGATAGCGCGCCCCTGATCATGGCCCAGGAAATGGGCCTGTTCGAGGCCGAGGGCCTGAGGGTCGAACTCATTCGTGAGAGTTCCTGGGCCTCGCTCCGGGACAAGGTCAGTTTTGGCCTTCTGGAAGGCGGGCATATGCTCGCCCCCATGCCCCTGAGCATGTCCCTGGCCACAGACCGCCCCAGGGTACCGGTGACAACCAGTATGGTGCTGAGCCGCAACGGCAACGGCATAACCCTGGGCAACGATCTGTTTGAGAACATTGCCCTGTCCGGCGTTGATCTCGGGCAGCCTATCGAAACCGCCCGTGCATTAACGCAGCTGGCGAGAAAACGCCAGAAGCCCATCCGGCTGGCCTCGGTTGCCCCGTGGTCGAGCCATGACCTGCAACTCCGTGACTGGCTCGATTCCGCCGGCGCCGTCAACGGCGAGGATTTCCATATTATCCCGGTGTCACCGGTCCAGATGATGGACGCCCTGCAGAGCGGCGCCATTGAAGGCTGCTGTGTCGGTGAACCCTGGAACAGCGTGCTTGAGAGCCGGGAACTGGGTCGCATTCTGCACTCCGGGCACCAGATCTGGCAGAACGCTCCCGAGAAGGTCATGGGACTCCGGGCCGACTGGGCCGAACAGCACCAGGAAATGCACCGCCACCTGATACGGGCGCTCCTGGCTTCCTGTCGCTGGCTGGACAGCCCGAACAATCACGCCATGCTGGCACGGATCCTCGCCCGCCCGGAGTACCTCGGTGAGTATTTCGATCGCAACATTGGCGAACAGTTTCCCGTGCACGCGGAAGGTGACAACAGCCCGTTTCACCCCCAACTGCACCAGCATTTTTTCCGCAACTCGGCAAACTTCCCCTGGCTTTCCCAGGCCCACTGGCTGGCCACACGCCTGATCGCCCATCAACAACAGCTGTCACGGATCGACACGGCCTCGATACAGCGCATCTTCCGCCCCGATGTGTTCCGCGACGCTGCAGGATCCCTGGGTATTGATACCCCGGTAATCGACAGTAAAACCGAGGGCAGGCATCCGAGGCCGTTCACCATGAACGGTCAGTTCGGTCCAGTGGATGTCTCCAGCGATTCCCTGCTTGGAGAACAGATTCACGACTGGCAGTCCGCTCCGACCGTGCCCGCAAACGAAGCCTGACGCACCAAAACCGCTCCCATCAACCGCTCCAGCCGCTCTCGCCAATCTAAAGAAACGAACAAAAATCCTTTAAATTCAATTCAATAAAAACCTGGCACACCCCCTGCAAACACATCTACAGATAACATTTTCCGATAACCAACCAGGTTTCCCGGGCATCGACGCCTGTTTCCCATCAGTGGGGAGCGGGCGTTTTTTGTTTGGGGAAAGGAAACTACGGGAGAGCGCTATGAAGCTGAAGACACTGGCATTCACAATTCTGATAATGGGCGGGACCGGCACGGTTCAGGCCGACATCGGACCGGCGGAGAAGCCGGATCTGAAACTGGGCTTTATCAAGCTCACCGACATGGCGCCGCTG
Organism: Marinobacter alkalisoli; assembly: GCF_045449795.1. Taxonomy (NCBI): domain Bacteria; kingdom Pseudomonadati; phylum Pseudomonadota; class Gammaproteobacteria; order Pseudomonadales; family Marinobacteraceae; genus Marinobacter; species Marinobacter alkalisoli. The sequence continues at coordinate 87,070 of NZ_JBJJLB010000027.1, read as the reverse complement.
GCCGTCGCCTGGGAACAGGGCTTCTTTATGGACGAAGGCCTGTTTGTGGAACTCGAAGCCCAGGCCAACTGGAAAGTCCTGCTCGACGGCGTCGTCACCGGTTCACTGGACGGCGCCCATATGCTGGCCGGCCAGCCACTGGGAGCCACCATCGGCTACGGCACCCAGGCCGACATCATCACCGCCTTCAGCATGGACCTGAACGGCAACGGCATAACCGTCTCCAACGATGTCTGGGAACAGATGCGCCCGCATATCGGCAATAACGACGACGGTCAGCCCGCGCATCCGATCAGTGCATCCGCCCTCAAACCGGTCATTGAACAGTACCGCAACGAAGGCGAGCGCTTTCGTATGGGCATGGTGTTTCCGGTGTCCACCCACAACTATGAACTGCGTTACTGGCTGGCCGCCGGTGGCCTGAACCCCGGCTACTACGCGCCCCAACGTGGTGATACCAGCGGCACACTGGAAGCAGACGTTCACCTGTCAGTAACGCCGCCACCGCAGATGCCCGCCACCATGGAAGCCGGCACCATCCAGGGCTACTGCGTCGGCGAACCCTGGAATCAGCAAGCGGTGTTCAAGGGTATCGGCGTGCCGGTGATTACCGATTACGAGATCTGGCCCAACAACCCGGAAAAAGTGTTCGGGGTAACCGAAACCTGGGCCGAACAATACCCCAACACCCACCTGCGCCTGCTGCGTGCGTTGATTCGCGCCGCCCACTGGCTGGATGACAATGACAACGCCAACCGGGAACAGGCGGTGAAGATTCTCGCCCGTTCAAATTACGTCGGCGCCGATGAGGAAGTCATCGCCAACTCCATGACCGGCACCTTCGAGTACGAGAAAGGCGACGTGCGTGAGGTGCCTGACTTCAACGTGTTCTTCCGTCACTACGCCACTTACCCATACCCCTCGGATGCCATCTGGTACCTGAGCCAGATGCGTCGCTGGGGACAGATTCCGGAACCCAAGTCCGACGACTGGTACATGGAAACCGCCGCCAGGGTGTACCGCGCGGACATCTATAAGGAAGCCGCCCGCTCACTGATCGAGGATGGCACCCTCAGCGCCGAAGACTTCCCGGACCTGGACGCCGAAAACTTTGCCCGCCCCTACCAGGGTGAGCTGATTGACGGCGTCGCCTTCACCCCGCGGGAGCCGAACGCCTACATCGACAGTTTCGACATCGGCCTGAAAGGGTCGCAAACCCCTTAACCACGTGACTGTCAGGAGAGATCCCATGACCACACTCAGCCAGACCGATCAGACACCGGAGACCCCTCGCTGGCTCCGGGCGCTGACCGACACACTGTCCCCACGCAACCTGGCCGAAGCCGGTCGCCAGTTGCTGCTTCCGGTTCTCGGCATCCTGCTGTTCCTGGGCTTCTGGCACCTCGCCGCGCCTCAGGTGCAGACCTCCCTGGGTGCCTTTCCGGGCCCTGCGGCGGTATTGGAGCAGTCCGGCCAGTTGTGGCAGGAACACAGCAACCAGCGGGAACGCGCAGCACAGTTCGTAACCATGCAGGAGCAGCGCAACGAACGCATTCTGGCCGAAAATCCGGAGGCGGAAGTCAGGATTCGCTCGTATCCCGGCGCTCCCACGTTCTTTGATCAGATCGCCACCAGTCTCGGCACCGTGCTTGCCGGCTTCCTGTTGGCAACGTTGATCGCCGTGCCCATGGGCATTGTGATCGGGCTTAATCGTCACTTTTCGGCGGCGATGAACCCATTGATCCAGATCTTCAAACCGGTGTCCCCGCTGGCCTGGCTGCCTCTAGTGACCATGGTGGTTTCAGCCACTTATGTCAGTGACGATCCGATGTTCGAGAAATCGTTTCTGACGTCGATGATCACCGTGACTCTGTGCAGCCTGTGGCCGACCCTGATCAACACCAGTGTCGGCGTGGCAGCGGTCAATCCCGACCTGCTGAATGTATCGAAGGTCCTGAGGCTGTCGTTCTGGACCCATGTCCGCAAGGTGGTGCTGCCGTCTTCGGTACCGATGATCTTCACCGGCCTGCGGGTTTCCCTGGGCATTGCCTGGATGGTGCTGATCGCCGCCGAGATGCTGGCCCAAAGCCCGGGGCTGGGGAAGTTTGTCTGGGATGAGTTCCAGAATGGCAGCAGTCAGTCGTTGAGCCGGATCATGGTGGCGGTGCTCGCCATCGGCTTCATCGGATTCCTGCTGGATCGGATCATGTTACTTATTCAAAGAAAGGTTGCCTGGAATGAATAACAAACCACATCTTGAATTAACCAATGTTCAAATGGCCTTCGATACACCTACGGGTCCGTTTGTCGCCCTGGAAAACGTGGACCTGAAAATCCGTAAAGGGGAGTTCGTCTCGCTGATCGGTCACTCCGGCTGCGGCAAATCCACGGTGTTGAATATCGTCGCCGGACTGCTGCAGGCCACCCGCGGCGGTTGTGTGCTGGACGGGCATGAGGTGGATACGCCGGGGCCGGAACGGGCGGTGGTGTTCCAGAATCATTCGCTGATGCCGTGGCTGACGGTGTATGAAAACGTCGAGCTGGCGGTTCAGCAGGTGTTCCGCAAGACCATGAGCAAGGCCGAGCGACGTGACTGGATTCTGCACAATCTGAACCTGGTGAACATGGGGCACACCCTCGACAAACGCCCCGGCGAGATTTCCGGGGGCATGGCCCAGCGGGTGGGGATTGCCCGGGCGCTGGCGATGAAACCCAGTGTGTTGTTGATGGACGAGCCGTTTGGCGCGCTGGATGCGCTGACCCGGGCACACCTGCAGGATTCGTTGATGCAGATCCAGCAGGATCTGAACAGCACCGTGATCATGATCACCCATGATGTGGATGAGGCGGTGCTGCTGTCCGACCGCATCGTGATGATGACCAACGGCCCCGCCGCCTCCGTGGGGGAAGAACTCCACATTGAGCTGCCAAGGCCACGTAACCGGGTCACCCTGGCGGACAATCCGGAGTATGTGCATTACCGGCAGGCGGTGTTGTCGTTCCTGTATGAGAAGCAGAGCTTTCCGGGCAAAGCAAACGCTCCACGGGACGAATCCGACGCCGAATCAAACGCAGATGAACAGGAGCAGCGATCGGGCACCTTCACGGTGCACGCCGCCCCGTCCGAGCGCACGCCAGAAGTGCAGCCTGCGGAAGAAAACGCCTAAGCCATTGTTTACATTGACTTCATAAAACTGGCACGGAGTTAGCAGTGGATAGAGGGTAGAACAGGGAAGAACGTCCCGGCCATGGATTGGCCGGACCATCAGATCATTGTTGTTGGCATTGGCGCCGGACCATCCAGTCCCTTCGGGGAGGAGATGCTCCGGCTTTTTTTGTTGGGCTGAAAATCGATTGAAAAAGGGATGGCAGACATGACTACCGGGGCAGGGCAAACCCTCGTTATCTGCGGCCATGGCATGGTGGCACAACGACTGCTGGAAAAACTGGTTGCGCAACCGCACCAGCCATTCAGCCGGATTGTTGTGTTCAATGGCGAAGCAAGCCCGGCCTATAACCGCATCCAACTGTCGGCGCTGCTGGCCGGGGATGCCAGCGAGGACAGCCTGAAGCTGCAGCAGCCCGACTGGTATCAGCGGCACCACATCGAGGTGCATCAGGGGGATCCCGTCACCGCCATCACCCGCGAGGCAAAAACGGTCACCACTACCAGCGGTATGGTGCAGGAATACTCCCGCCTGGTGATTGCCACCGGCTCGCGGTCAGCCAGTCTCGGCATTGCCGGCGAAGAGATGGCCGGCGTGGTCGGATTCCGCGATCTGCGGGACACACGTAAGCTGATCGAGATCAGCCAGCGCCACCGGCGGGCTGTGGTCATCGGCGGTGGTTTCCTGGGCCTGGAGGCCGCCGAAGGTCTGCGCAGCCGGGGTATGTCCGTCACCGTGCTGCATCGCAGCAGCCACCTGCTCAACCGCCAGTTGGACCCGACCGGAGGTGCCCTGCTGGAAGATGCCCTGACAGAGCGGGGCCTCGCTATCCGCACCCATACTTCCCCGGTTGCCCTGTTGGGCAGAGACACCATCCGTGCGGTTCAGCTGGACGATGAAACCCTGATCAGCACCGACCTGGTGGTCATCGCCGCCGGCATTTCACCCAACGCCCAACTGGCCCGGGATGCTGGTCTGGACTGTGATCGCGCCATCCAGGTTGATACCCGGCTGCGCACCAGCGATCCGAATATCTATGCCGTTGGCGAATGCTGCCAGATCAGCGATCAGACCTTTGGACTGGTGGAGCCCGGTTACCAGCAGGCTGAAGTGCTTGCCCAGGTGCTCTGCGATGCCAACAGCGATGCCGCTTTTGAACCGTCGGTCATTCCCACGCGACTGAAGATCAGCGGCATTCCGATTTTTTCCTGTGGCCAGACACAGCCGGACGGCGATACCGAGTCGGTGGTCTGGCAAGACTATGAAACCAATCGCTATTGCCGCCTGCTGATCCGCAACCAGCGCCTGACCGGCGCGGTCCTGTTCGGTGAAACCACGGACGGCCCCTGGTACAGCGAACGCATTCAACAGGCCGATGACATCAGCCCTGTCCGGGCCCACCTGGCCTTTGGCAAACATTACTGCGACGCCGCGTGATGCCGTCAGTGAAAGAGAGAGGAAATACCATGAGCAAACAAACCCTGATCGTGATCGGTAACGGCATGGTGGGTCACCATTTTCTTGAGCAGTTGACCGGTTCAGCTGCCGCTGACCGCTTCGATATCAAGGTGTTCGGCGAAGAAAAACTGCTGGCCTATGACCGCGTCCACCTGTCCGAGTATTTTGGCGGCTCTACCCATGCCGACCTGGCCATGGGCACCGCCGACTGGTATGCAGAGAACAACATCGACCTGCATCTGGACGAACAGGTCGCCGCCATTGACCGGGACCAGAAGACCGTGACCACCCCCGAGGGTACCTACGGTTATGACGAACTGGTGCTGGCCACCGGTTCCTACCCGTTCGTGCCACCGATCAAGGGCAACGAGCACCCCCATTGTCTGGTGTACCGCACCCTGGAGGACCTCGACAGCATCCGCGCCAGCGCCAAGGGCGTCAAAACCGGTGTTGTGGTCGGCGGCGGTCTGCTGGGCCTGGAAGCGGCCAATGCCCTCAAGAGTCTGGGTCTGGACGCCCACGTAGTGGAGTTTGCCCCGCGCCTGATGCCGGTGCAGCTCGACACCGACGGTGGTGCCCTGCTCAGGCACAAGATTGAGGAACTGGGCGTTCAGGTCCACACCGAAAAGGCCACCACCGAGATTGTCGAAGGTGAGGACTGCCGCCTGCGGATGAACTTCAGCGACGACAGCCATCTGGAAACCGACCTGATCGTGTTCTCCGCCGGCATCCGCCCCCAGGACACCTTGGCCCGCGCCTGCGGCCTGGACATTGGCGAGCGTGGCGGCATCGTCATCGACGATCAGTGCACCACCTCTGATCCGCACATTCACGCCATTGGCGAATGTGCCCTGTGGGGCGGCAAAATCTTCGGTCTGGTGGCCCCTGGCTACACCATGGCACGCACCCTGGCGTCCGCCCTTAATGATGATCGTGAAGCCGCCTTTACCGGTGCCGACATGAGCACCAAGCTCAAGTTGCTGGGCGTGGACGTGGGCTCCATTGGCGATGCCCATGGCCAGACTCCGGGCGCCCGCAACATCCGCTTCAACGACGAGCAGGCCGGTCACTACCGCCGCATGGTGGTCAGCGAGGACGGCAAGACCCTGCTCGGTGCCATTCTGGTGGGTGACAACGGCCCTTACGACACCCTGCTGCAGTATGCCCTCAACGGCATCACCCTGCCGGATAACCCGGAAACCCTGATCCTGCCGGAGAGCGAGGGCGGTGCGCCAGCCCTGGGCCCCGATGCCCTGCCGGAAACCGCATCCATCTGTTCCTGCCACAACGTCACCAAGGGCGATATCTGCGGCGCGATTGACGCCGGTTGCAGCGACCTGGGTAGCGTCAAAGGCGAAACCAAGGCCAGTACCGGCTGCGGTGGCTGCGCGGCGCTGCTGAAAAACGTGGTGGACAGCGAACTGGAAAAACGCGGCGTGGAAGTGAGCAAGGACATCTGTGAACACTTCCCATACAGCCGCCAGGAGCTGTTCCACCTGGTGAAGGTCAACGGTATCCGTACCTTCCAGACGCTGATCCGGGAACATGGCAAAGGTCATGGCTGCGACATCTGTAAACCTGCCGTCGCGTCAATCCTGGCGACCTGCTGGAATGAGCACATCCTGGCCACCGACCACGTGCCGCTGCAGGACACCAACGACACTTTCATGGCCAACATGCAGAAGAACGGCACCTATTCCATCGTGCCCCGTGTACCCGGCGGTGAAATCACTCCGGACAAGCTGATTGTGCTGGGTGAGGTGGCCAAGGAGTACAACCTTTACACCAAGATCACCGGCGGTCAGCGGGTGGATCTGTTCGGTGCCACTCTGAGTGAGTTGCCGGAGATCTGGGAGAAACTCATTGCCGCCGGTTTTGAAACCGGTCACGCCTACGGCAAATCCCTGCGCACGGTGAAATCCTGCGTCGGCAGCACCTGGTGCCGCTACGGTGTGCAGGACAGCGTGGGCATGGCGATCTTCCTGGAGGATCGCTACAAGGGCCTGCGTTCGCCTCACAAGATCAAGATGGCGGTGTCCGGCTGTACCCGTGAGTGTGCCGAAGCCCAGAGCAAGGATATCGGGGTGATCGCCACCGAGAATGGCTGGAACCTGTATGTCTGCGGTAACGGCGGCATGCGCCCACGCCACGCCGACCTGTTTGCCACTGACCTTTCCGACGAGGAGCTGGTCCGCACCATTGACCGGGTGCTGATGTTCTATGTGCGCACGGCCGATCGCCTGCAGCGCACCAGTGTGTGGATGGAGAACCTGGAAGGTGGTCTGGACTACCTGAAAGAGGTAGTGCTGGAAGACAGTCTGGGTCTTGGCAAGGAACTGGAAGAGCACATGGAAAGCATTGTTGGAACCTACCAGTGCGAATGGAAAACGGCGGTGGAAGATCCGGAGAAGCGCAAGCGCTTCCGCGAGTTCGTCAATGCGCCGGAGAAGAAGGATCCGGTGCAGCAGTGGACTACTGAGCGGGATCAGCGGCGGCCTGTTTTGGAGGCTGAGGTTGCTTCGTAGCTTGCTGGCTTGGGGGTGGAGCGAGGGGGTACGGGGTACTTTTCTTCTGGGAAAAATAACTCGCTTCGCTCAGACATCTTTTTCCCTGACAGAAAAGCACCCCATACCCCCTCACTCACTTGACCACACAGATATATCGAAAGATTGCTTGGGAGACTGTTATGAAAGCTCGTACTCGTTGGGATTCGGTTTGTAAGGTTGACGATCTGGTGCCGGAATCCGGTGTTGCGGTCTGGACCGAAGATGGCCCTGTGGCGGTGTTCTACCTTCCGCATCGTCTGCCGGCTTTGTTTGCCGTCAGCCACACCGATCCGTTCAGTGGCTCGAACGTGCTGGCCCGGGGCATCACCGGTGACATCAAGGGTGAACCGGTGGTGGCTTCCCCACTGTACAAACAACACTTCAGCCTGATCACCGGTCAGTGCCTGGAGGATGAAAGCGTGAGTATCAAAACCTACCCGGTATTGCTGGATGGAGATCAGATCAGGCTGGAAGTACCGGTGAGTCAATCGGAAACCGTCGCAGCCTGATCGCAACGTCGGCGGGAGCTGGTTGCCATTTTTCCCCGCAGGGGGTTACCAGTGGTCAATTCCCTGCCATCACGGCTAGGGTAAGATCACGGAAAATCCAACAACAAGGATGGCCCCGTGAAGCCACTCAGCCCTACAGATCAGATGTTTCTCTGGCTGGAAAAGCGCCAGCAGCCCATGCATGTCGGGGGGCTCCAGCTGTTTTCCTTTCCGGAGGATGCGCCGGATGACTACGTGGCACGGCTTGCGGACCAGCTCCGTGACCACTCCACGGTGACATCGCCGTTTGACCGTCGTCTGGACAGCCGGTTCGCGCAACCGGTGTGGGTGAAGGATGAACACCTGGACCTGGAACATCACTTCCGCTTTGAGGCACTACCGACACCGGGCCGTGTTCGGGAGTTGCTGTCGTTTGTTTCGGCGGAGCATTCTCACCTGATGGATCGCGAGCGGCCACTGTGGGAATTTCACCTGATTGAGGGCCTGAGGGATCGCCAGTTTGCGGTGTACACCAAGATTCACCACTCCCTGGTGGATGGCGTTTCCGCCATGCGTATGGCCCAACGCATGTTGTCCTCTGATCCCGAACAGCGTGATATGCCCCCGATCTGGGCATTGCCCCCGAGGACCCGGCGTTCAGCGGAAGGGGGAGGGATGTCCTTGTGGCGAAGCATCGGACAATTGATCGGGGAATCCGGCAAACAGCTGGGCACGGTGCCCACGGTGGCCCGGGAACTACTGAAAACGGTCAACCAGGCCCGCAAGGATCCGGCGTACGATTCCGTCTTTCACGCCCCCCGCAGCATTCTCAACCGGAAGATCACCGGCTCCCGCCGCTTTGCGGCCCAGTCCTACTGTCTGAAACGTATTCGCGCGGTAGGTCAGGCCTACGGGGTGACGGTGAACGATGTGGTCATGGCCATGTGCGCCAGTGCCCTGCGCACCTACCTGATGAATCAGGATGCCCTGCCGGAGCAACCGCTGATCGCCATGGTGCCCGTATCCCTGCGCCGTGATGACAGTGACGAAGGCAACCAGGTCGGGATCATCCTCGCTTCTCTGGGCACCCATCTCAGCGACCCTGCCGACCGGCTGATGCACATCCATCAGGATGTCAAACTGGCCAAGGATCGCTACTCGACCATGTCCTCCGAGGAGATCCTGAACTACACCGCACTGACGCTCGCGCCGGCGGCGTTCAATCTGCTCACGGGTATGGCCCCGAAATGGCAGACCTTCAATGTGGTGATTTCCAACGTGCCGGGGCCTTCCGAAGACTGCTACTGGAACGGCGCCCGAATGGAAGGCATGTACCCGGTCTCCATCGCCATGGACAGACTGGCCCTGAACATGACCCTGACCAGCTACCGCGACCAGATCGAATTCGGCCTCATCGGCTGCCGCCGCACGCTACCGAGCCTGCAGCGGATGTTGGATTATCTGGAAGAAGGGCTAAGGGAACTGGAAGTGGCGACGGGGAACTGATCAGCCGAATTTAACTTCGCGGTTCCGCTCGGAAATCTGGTCGTTAAGCGTCCAGAAATCGTAGAGCACGCCGATCAGGAACAGCCCGCCCGTCAGCAGATACAGGATTGCTGTAATCCACTTGCCCATATACATCCGGTGCAGGCCGAACACGCCGGTAAAGGTCAGCAGCAGCCAGCCAATGTTGTAGCTGACCTCGCCGTCCCGGAATTTCAGGTCCGCCTCGCGGTCCATGGCCGGAATCAGGAACAGATCGATGATCCAGCCGATAAACAGCAAGCCCAGGGTGAAGAACCAGATGGTGCCGGTTATCGGTTTGCCGTAGTAAAAGCGATGGGATCCGAGGAAGCCGAAGATCCAGAGGAGGTAACCGAAGAGTTTGCTGTGGGTGTCTTTTTCGAGTGACATGGTGTTTCCTGGATTAGCGGGTGGCTGGGGTTGTCGGGTTACGCTTCGCTAACCCGACCTACGGAGGCTACTCCTGATTTCCGCGAGGGTATGGGGTGGTATCTTTTTTCAATGGAACAAAGGTGTCTGAGCGTAGCGAGTTCTTTTTCCATTGAAAAAAGATACCACCCCATGCCCATCCCCCCAATTCAGGGCCCCAGCTCAGGCGCCGGATCGGGCCCATCCTCGCGGAATTCGCTGGCCGACTTCCCGGTCCATTTGCGGAATGCCCGGCTGAAATTGGACAGATCGGCATAACCCAGCTCGTAGGCAATCTCACTCACCGACTGATTGGTATACCGCAGCAACTGAATCGCCCGGTCCTTTAACACCGACTCCAGAATCTCGCGATAGGTCGTGTCCTTCTCCGCCAGGCGGCGCTTGAGCGTCCGCGACGACACACAAAAACGCTCCGACATAGCCTCCAGGGAAGGCAGCGGGCCAGGCGTCATCCGCAGCATATTGCGAATCGCCAGGGTAATATCGCCCTGATCCTTCAACGCCTTCTGCAACTCGAACTCACACTGCTCGCGGGCCATGCGGGACGCATCTGCATCCGCCAACCGCATGCGCACATTCAGCAGATCCTTCGGAAACACCAGCATTTCCTCGGGCTTGCCGTACTCGAAGCGCACCGGCAGCTGATTCGCAAAGCGGGGGTAATAATCCGGCTCGGGTTTGCTCATATGTACAGTGACCCCCGGCAATTTGCCGTCGGTCAGTGCAAACCCGCGCTTTTCGGCATCTTCGCGGTCCAGCAACTGCTCCGTCAGCAATATCAGGGTGGCGCTCACGGTTTCTGCCAGGAACGGGTACAGGCCCGGTGCATCAAATTCGGTGCGCAGCTGGACCAGCACGTTATCACCAGCCTCGGACTGACTCATGCTCAGAAACGGCGCGCGAAGCTGCAGGTAGCGGCGTACCGAATCCAGAGCATCGGCAAACGTCGGGCTGGTCAGCGCAGCAAAACCCAGGGTGCCATGGATGGTCAACCGCAGTTCCCGCGCCAACAGGAAGCTCAAGCCATCCTTGCCCGCGAGGTCCAACGCACGCTGGGTCATCATAATGGCGTCGGTCACGAACACCCGGCTGTCATTCGCTTTCAGGTCTTCCGCTGAAAAACTCAGGCCCTCGTACAACGACCGGTCATTGTAGCCAAGCTGCCGCACGGTTTCGGCCATGACTCGCATATACACGCCAGGCACCAGGAAAAACCCCAGCATTTGCCGTTCTTTGTCCGGGCTGGTGTTCGCCATAGGTTGTCCTTATGGGTGTTTGGGAAAGTTATCCTGATGCTAACAGAAGCCAGCGACGGCAGCACTGGGGCTGGAAGCACCTGTGATACTGTCATCATAGTCAATTTAAACCACCGCCACTGTCCCAACCTGAACGGTGGCCGTCCCTTTCACGCATTCAAAGATATCGTTGACTCGCCCACACTGCAGCCATGACATCAGCCAAAGCGTTCAGTCGCAGAGGAGTATGAACATGCTGAGAACAAAAACCGCAGAGTCCAGGGCGCCGGCTTCCAACACGCCGGATAACGTTTCCATCAAACCCCAGCGTATGGGTTTTGAGTTCGGCGAACAGGTGCCCCGTTACTGGCTGGATAACAGCTACATCCTGAGTCACACCATGAACGCTCTGTCAGTGCTGTTCCCCCAGGGTGAGCAGTTCTTCGTGGATTCCGTGCGCTATTACCGGGACCAGATCGAAGACCCCAAGCTCAAGGCGGAAATGCGCGGCTTCATCGGTCAGGAAGCGATGCACTCCCTGGAACACGACGCCATGAACCAGCACGTGCGGGATCGCGGCATGCCCGTGGAAGAGCTGGAAAAGCACCTGGAAGTGGTTCTCGGCATTGCCAAGAAGCTGCCCAAGCGGCACCAGCTGGCCATCACCTGCGGCCTTGAGCACCTCACTGCCATGATGGCCGACATGTTGCTGGAACGCAGTGACGTGCGTGAAGATATGCACGAAAGCATGCGCCCACTGTGGATGTGGCACGCCATTGAAGAAACCGAGCACAAGGCCGTAACCTACGATGTGTTCCAGGAAGTCGGCGGCACCTATGCGGAACGCGCATTTTACCTGACCTTCAGTACAGCCATGCTGGGCGTGATGGCAAGCTACTTCACCACCCGGATGATGCTGAACGATCCCAAGCACTTTTCACTGAAGGACAGCGCCAAGGGGCTGTGGCGTATGTGGGGCAAGAACGGCACCTTCTCCAGCCTGATCCCGACGTGGCTGGAATACTTCAAGCCGGGCTTCCACCCCTGGGACCACGATAACAGCGAACTGATCGCCAGCTTCAAGGAGCAGATCAGCGCGCACATCGCGCCCCAGTACCAGAACGGGAACCGCCGTACCCTTCAGTGATCACGCAGTGATCACGGCAGTCAGTAATCACCGCAGTCGGTCATGCGGCTTCAGGGTCGGGTTATGCCAGCGCGTAACCCGACCGAATAACTTCCCCTCTTTGCCACAACCGCCATTCACCAGGCTGGTAAATGTCCCATTGCTCATCCGTCGTCAGCGGTTCGGTCACGATGACGCTGACGATATCATCAGGCGTGGTTTCAGATTCAAAATCCACCGTGACATCGGCATCCTTCAATCGCGCCGGACCAAACGGCGCACGACGGGTAATGCTGGCCATTTTGGTCGTGCAATAGGTAAACAGCCAGTCGCCATTGCTCAACAACAGGTTGAATACGCCCTCACTGGCATAGTTCCGGGATAACGTCACAAGATGATTCAGCACCTCATCAACCGGGGTCTCACGGTCACAGTGCTTGCGGAGATCGTTGAGGATATCGCAGAACATGGCCTCGCTGTCTGTTGTGCCCACCGGCTCGTAGAACCCCTGGGGCGCGTGGAACGAGGACAACTGGCCATTATGGGCAAACACCCAGTAGCGTCCCCACAACTCCCGGATAAATGGATGGGTATTGGCAAGGCAGATCTCACCAACGTTGGCCTGGCGGATGTGGCAGATTGCCACCTCGCTTTTTATGGGATGTGTCTGGACCACTTCGGCGATGCGGGAACTGGCGCTGGCCCCGGATTCATGAAAGGCCCTCACACCCTTGCCCTCATAGAACGCCACGCCCCAGCCATCCTTGTGGGGACCGGTCTCACCGCCCCGACGGGTCAGGCCGGTAAAGCTGAAACACAGGTCCGTCGGGGTATTGGCGCTCATAGCCAGTAATTCACACACTGCTTTACCCCTCAGCCAGCCAGTATTTCACCTCTCGGTGTTGTCGGGTCAGCGCGCGCCACACGATTGCGGCCAGCGCGCTTACCACTGTACAGGCAACGGTCCGCCACACGAAACAGGGTCTCCGCCTGACGGCCGTGATCGGGCCACTGGGCAAGTCCGAAAGAGGCGGTGACGCGGATCCGGTTATCGCCATAGACCAGCTCACTGTCGGCAATACGCTGGCGCAGCTCATCCATCAACTCAAACGCATCCGCTGGCTTGACGTCCCGCAGGATCAGGCCAAACTCCTCGCCACCGAGGCGACCAACGGAGTCCGTCCCCCGCAGGCGTTCCTGCAGACACCGACCAATATTCCGCAACACATGATCCCCGGCCTCATGTCCCATACTGTCGTTCACCACTTTGAAATGATCTATGTCCATGATCACCAGGGCGAAGCCGGTGCCGCTGCGTTCACACTCGGCAATGGTCCGATTCAACGTGCATTGAAAACTGTTGCGATTTGACAGGCCGGTCAGGGCATCCGTCTGCGCCATGGTGACCAACCGCTGCTCCGCCTCTTCCCGGCGAATCTCATACATATGCACGAATGTGAGCATCAGGGCCCCACAAAAGACCATATTGAGCAGGTCGATCATCACATGGGCACTGCCAATACCCCCCAGGTGAATGAAATAGATGACACATCCCACGATCATGAAGGGCACACTCAGAATCAGGCCCTCATGTTTTCCAAGCAGCAGGTACGCCAGCACTGGCATCATCAGCACCCAGACAAACGCCGACACCGACGCTTCCGGAAGCACCATGATCGCCAGGAAGAAGGAAAACAGGGTCACCAGATACCCATAAATCCATTGCTGCAGGTGGGGTGACGTACGAAGGCGGGCCATGCCAAAAAACAGCAGGGCACTGGCGGCCAGCTCGATGGTTGCGACCCACCAGAACCCGTTCAGTAACTGCAGGCAGGCAAAAATGACCAGTGACGAACCAGTCACCAGAAACAACAGCCGCATTAACGAACGGCGATGATTGTCGCGAAGACCCGAGCGGCTAAGTTCCAGCGTAGCCCCCAGATCGGAGTGATGAGGCGTATTCATGCTGACTCTTTCCCTAGATGAACAGCAAGTATAGAAGGAAAACCCTGTATGTAAAATGTACAGCAGATTGCGGTCCAGTCGCAACCTGCTACAGGTTAAATTATACCTCAGACATACAGGTTTTTGCGGGAAAATCTTGCTACCAGCGGCTGGTATGCAGATCCCAGCAGGCGGTTGATGGCATCAATGCCCCAGGCATCCGGCCCCACCAGAATCCGGGACTCGTCCTTCAGGATACCCTTCACAATGATTTCGGCTGCCTTGTCCGGAGTGGTCATCGCCAGCTTGTCAAAGCCCTTGCGCTGGGCGTCGGCATTCTCCGACTTGCCCATACGGGCAGCGTTGGCAATGTTGGTGCGAATGCCACCGGGGTGTACACAGCTGACAGCCACCGGCTGATTTTCCAGCTGCATTTCCTGACGCAGGGCTTCAGTGAAGCCACGTACGGCAAACTTGGCGGCGTTGTAGGCGCTTTGCTTGGGCACACCAATCAGGCCGAACACGCTGGACACGTTGACCACATGGCCGTCACCGGACGCAATCAGATGAGGCAGGAACGCACGGGTACCGTGGGCGACACCCCAGAAATCGATATCCATCACCCATTTGAAATCATCATCGGTCATTTCACGGACGGTGGCGGACAGGGCAACACCGGCGTTGTTAATCACCAGGTTTACCTGGCCAAAATCCTTGGCGACTTCCTCGGCATGAGCATAAATGGCATCACGGCTGGACACATCCAGCTTGTAGGTTTTCACGTCCGCGCCATCCAGTTCCTTCACGGTTTCCGCCAGACCGGTTTCATTAACATCTGACAGTGCCAGGCGGCAGCCACGGGCTGCCAGTGACTTGGCGAGAGAACGACCAATGCCGGAACCCGCACCGGTAACAACCGCAACTTTGTTCTTCAGATCTTTCATGGCCGGGGCCTCTTCTTTGTTTTAAAGTAATTACTCTAACAGGTGTCCGGTTCCTGACCATGGCATTAGAGGTCGCCGGTTCCGGGCACTCAGGCCAACCCTGAGAGCCATGCTACAATCCGGCGCAACGTTGCAAACCAACCACTGACGGATATTACCTGTATGGAATGGAGTCTCACACATGTCTGGCTGATCCTGGCGCTGGTCCTGAGCCTGGCGGAACTTGCCTCCGGCGTTCTTGTGCTTCTGGCGCTGGGGGCCGCAGCGGCATTGACCGCAGTGCTGGCGTTTCTGGGTGCATCCTTTGAATGGCAATTGGTCGGTATGGGGGTGTTTTCAGGCATTCTCGTCCCTGTTGCCATTCTCTGGATTCGCCCCCGGTTTTCACCCAAAGGCGTTGCCTATGGCACCACCGGCACAGGCGTTGAACATGGTCGTCGCTATCATTGTGAGCGACGGGATTTCGACGGTGCCATCGGCATCAAGGTCAACGGCGATTTCTACCGGATCCGTACCAGCGACACCGGGTTAGCGGCATTGCCGGAAGGCACGGAAGTCATTTTTGAACGATTCGACGGCACCACCGCCGTTGTCCATAGCGTCAATCACACGGAGTAACAAGTATGGAAGCATTTATGTCACCCGGGCTGATCATCAGTCTGGTTCTGGTTGTTATCGGCATCGCGATCATCGCCAAGGGCCTGGTGATCGTACGCCAGTCCGAGGTCATGGTTATTGAGCGTCTGGGCTCCTTCAACCGGGTACTGGAAAGCGGCGTCAACATCATCATCCCGTTTATCGAACGTCCCCGACCGATCACCATGATTCGTTACGTACGCATGGGCGATGACTACCACCCGGTCACCACGGATGAGACTCGCATCGATCGCCGTGAAACCGTGATGGACTTCCCCGGCCAGCCCGTGGTCACCACCGATAACGTGACGGTCAAGATCAATGGTGCGCTGTACTACCAGATCATTGATCCCCGCCGTGCGGTGTATGAAGTGGCGAACATGAGTCAGGCCGTGGAAGTACTGGCGAAAACCACCCTGCGCTCGGTTGTCGGCAAAATGGAACTGGACAAACTGTTCGAGTCCCGTGGCGAGGTCAACAGCGCCATCCAGTCGGAAATGGAGGAGGCAGCGTCCAAGTGGGGGGTCAAACTGACGCGGGTAGAAGTTCAGGACATCAGCATGCCCGAAGAAGTGGAAGAAGCCATGCGCCTGCAGATGGCGGCAGAACGTAAGCGCCGCGCCACCGTGACCGAAGCGGAAGGTGAGAAGTCAGCAGCCATTGCCATGGCCCAGGGTCAGCGCGAGTCCGCCATTCTCAACGCCCAGGGCGACAAGGAATCCGCCATTCTGCGGGCCCAGGGCGAGCAGGAATCCATTCGCCTGGTATTGAGCGCCATGGGCGAATCGGAAGAGAACAAACAGACCGTTATCGGCTACCTTCTGGGGCAGAGCTACATCAAGGTGCTGCCGAACATGGCCAAGGAAGGCGAGCGGGTGTTCGTACCGTATGAATCGTCCGCCCTGCTGGGCTCCATGGGCATGTTCCGCGATCTGGCGGGCAGCCCGGAAGACCTGGTGCGCCAGTCGGTCCAGCGCGATGGCCTGCGCGGCGGCATGGTTGCCTCCTCCGGCGCGGCTTCCTGAACGGGCGCTACCCCAGCAGGTTATCCAGGGGTTGCTGGTAACCGGGGGCAAACACCTCCATAAAGTAGGCAACCTCGGGTAACCCATCCTGTTCCAGCCGTCGTGCGATCTGCTCGGCGGCTGGTTCAAACTCCTTGTTACCGGTGCGAATCTCCGCCTGACACTTCAGCCAGGCCGACAGCCGGTCCGCGGCCTTGATCAACTCCTGCTCCTCTGACGACCACTGGGACTCCCTCAGATAGGGCGCGAAGTCCTCCCTCAGATCCTCCGGCAACAATGCCAGCAGTTCCGCCTCTGCCTTGTGTTCGATGTCTCCGAACGCTTCCCGCATGACTCGCGAGTGATACTTGACCGGTGTCGGCATATCGCCGGTAATGACCTCGGTCGCATCGTGATAGAGCGCCGCCGCTGCAATCCGGTCGGCGTTCACCGAACCGCCATAATACCGGTTGCGGATCAGCGCGAGGGCGTGGGCAAGGCTCGCCACTTCCCAGGAATGGGTGGCTACGTTTTCCTCAATGGCATTACGCATCAGCCCCCAGCGCTTTATCCAGCGCAGGCGGGAGACGTAGGCAAAAAAATGGCTCAGGGGGCGGCTCACAATAACTGCTTCCTTTTGTTCATGTGTCTATACTTGACCCTTTATGACCAGACTACCGTAACGGTAGCCTGGGGACGCTCATACCTATACTCCGGGATCGAGATTGTGTCATCAGCCCAACTATTCAAAAACACAGTTCTAGTGACGACTCTTTTCGCCGTCGGGCTGACTCTCTCCACAGTCAGGGCCGAGACAGAGATCCGGGTGGGTGTGTATAACTTCCCCCCCATTGCGAGTATCAACGAGGACAATCAGGTCGCGGGCTTGCTCGCCGGGACCCTGGAACGTGTCGCAGATGCCCATCAGGATATCCGGTTCAAGATCATTCACACTTCGCCCCAGCGGCGCCACCTGGATTTTGAAGCTGGTCTGTACGATGTCATTTTCTTCGAGAGTCCGAACTGGGGCTGGGAGGGTCACGATTTCAACGCCACGATCCCCATCCTGACCGATGAAGATATCTACCTGGCCTTAAAGAAGCCCGGCCGTGACCTGAGTTTCTTTGATGACGTAAGCAAACGGCGGATCGTCGCCATTTCCGGCTACCACTACGGTTTCGCCGATCTGGAAACCGACAATTCGGAACTGGAGAAGCGATTCAGTATCGAGTTTTCCGACAGCCACCAGCGCAACATCAATCTGATCAAGGCAGACAGGCCTTCGGTTGCGGAAGTCGCAATTGTCAGCCGCGCCTACCTTCAGAACCATCTGAAGCGCCACCCGGAAGACTGGAATACCTTTCTGGTATCCGAGGTTACTGACCAGTCCTACCGCCTGTCGATCATTACCCACCCCGACGCACCCGTGGATGCCGAAAGCATGATTCGGCTGTTTGAACCACTGATGGAAAGCGGACAGTACCGACTTCTCGTTGAGCAGTGGGGATTACAGTTACCGCCGGGTTTCCTGACCGGGTTTCCCTACCGGAAGCCCTGAAGCCGACTAACGCGCATCCAGTGCAAACTCGACAGCAACCTGCCCCTGATCATCAGCTATGGCATCCCGTACCGGGTCCAGTAAAAACAGCTGTTCGGGCGCAACGTCATACTCTTCCAGCATTTGCCGCCGCAGCCAGACGCCTCGGGCGGATGCCAGGTTACCCAAGGCCTCCGGGGGTAACGATCGATTTCCGGCCTGGTATTCCTGGCGCGCCTGCTCCCAGGCCTCATCACTCAGGCTGCCACCGTTCTGCTCCTCCAGTCGCTGTTTCATCAGTGCCAGTCCATCAGCGTCCGGTGCGACCACACCCCGGATATTGAGCAACAATGCAGGTCGTTCCGACAGCGCATCGGCGAGGGCATCCAGTTTCGCCTGCTCACCCTCGGCCAGTGCAACCTCACCCGCGAGGAAGTTAACCTGACTCAGTTCCTCTCCCGACAAACCCGCCAATTCGGCAACCGAACCCAGAACGCTGAAAGGTGACGCCGCAGCCTTGGCCAGGATATTCACAAAGGCCCGCATCACCACCTTTCCAACGCTGAAATCGGGATCATCCAGGTTGCCACTGATCGGCAAGTCAATTTCGATCACACCCTGGCGATCCCGCAACAGCGCAAGCCCCAGCTTGACCGGGGCACCCACCGCCTCATCGCTTGCCACCGGCTGCCCCAGCTCCAGTCGGTCCATCACGATCATGTTGGTGGCGTCGATGCGGCTCCCGGCGATTTCATAATCCATTTCAACTTTCAGTTTGCCACTGTCCACGCCGTAACCAAGGTAGCGCCCGAAATAGGGCGAAAGGTTGGGCAGGGAACCGTTTTTCATTGCCAGGCTCAACCGGCTGACATCATCGGTACCCAATGTACCCAGGGTACCCTCGAAGTTCAGCTCGGAAACCTTATCCACCCGGCCACGCACCGACACCTTGCCCTGCTGGGGCGCAACGTTGCTGATGCCGGCGACCGTCCCGTTCAGTTCGTCGAACGTCGTGGTGAATGACGGCTCCAGGGTTCGATCGGTGTAGGAGACCGCACCGTCTTCCAGCAGCAGCTGTTCGATACGAAAAATAAAGTCGGGCTCTCCGCCATTACCCTCCGAGGGCTCGTCAGCATCATCAGACGCGGCCCCGGAGTCACGTATAATCCGTTCAAGATTGTGGAGCCCATCGCCACCACGTACGACGTTAGCGGCTGGCTCGCTCAGGGTAATAGTGCCGATTTCCAGACGAGCCGGATAAACGTTGTACTCCAGTGGTGCCAGACGGAGGGTTTGCCAGGCCAGCAGAGGCTCGTCCGAATCCGGCAACGTCAGGTTCAGACCGGCAACCTCGGCCGTGCCACTGAAGGTACCGGTCAGCGGCTCCTGCTGACCGTCCAGATCCAGGTTGCCATCCACCGTCAGTTGACCGCTGCGAACGTCTAGGTTCGCCATTTCACGGATATAGGGTTCAAAACCCGCCAGTTGCACGCCGGAGCCTGTCACGCCGGCCTCCAGGGTGAAAGGCTGTAGGGTCGCCTGTCCATCCAGCCCAAGCGATCCGCCCTCTGCAAGGGTGCCCTGCAGTTGATAGCGAACGGGCTCCCCCAGTTCATGGGAAATACGCCCCAGAGTCAGCGCCAGCTGCTCTACCGCTATCTCTGCGGATGTCTCCGGCTGGCGATCGCGCCATTGTACGCGGCTGTCAGCCAGCTCCAGCCCGGCCATGGACCACTGGAAACCGGGCCCGGATGAATCCCCGGCATCTTCATCGCTCTCACTGCCGGGCTCCTGCTGGAGAGGGGCGAGCAGATCGATCGCACCATCAGGGCCACGTTCCATTGCCAGATCCAGGGCATCCACCGTGATCATGCCAATCTCGGCGGTCCGCCCGGTGAGGCCAAAACGAACCTTCTCAACAGCCAGCCGCCCGGTTTTCAGGGCAACATCCTCCCGATTCTGGTCCAGCGCGACTGCCAGCTCCTCCAGTTCCAGTTCACCTTCCGATGTTGTCAGGTACAGCTGGTCCATCAGTTGCAATTCATAGTCGGTGCTGACAGAGACGTTCCCACCCCGGAGATCATAGGGCAGATAGGGCTTCAGGAAATGTTTCAGGGTCTCATGATCAATATTCGCTACCCGGATAAAGCCCTTTGAATACAACGGATTGATACTAAGATCACCTTCCCACTCGATGGTCTGGTTTCCCAGTGCGGCCAACAGGTAATAGTTACTCTGGGTGTCGTCCCGCTGCCAGGTGGCCAGGTCGTTCAGGGTCAGGTCCAGGGGTGAAATCCGGAAGTTGGCGGATTCCTCCTTGCTGAAATCCCGGAACAACAACTCACCGCCATTGATAGTGATTTGCTGGAAGTACAGCTTTGGTGGCGTGGACGTGTCTTCCTCCGACGACTCCGGCTCAGTCGCGGCCGGGTTGGCCTCGTTCCAGTCCCTCGCGAAGTTCACGCTGTAATCGTCCAGCAGATCGAGCCGGATAAAGGGCTCCTCAATCGCAATGGCCTGCAGCCCCACAACACCGGTGAACAGCTTCCAGAACCCCAGATCTACAAACAACCGGTCGAACCCGATGACTTGCTCGCCGTCCGCGTCATCCGCCGTCAGGGTGCGGATATCCAGGCTCATGCTGAACGGATTGGTTTTGATCTCCTCGACCTGTGCTTGCCAACCCATCCGCTGTTCCAGCTGTTCAGGGACAAACCGCTGCAGCCACCAGGGCAGCAGAAAAAAGCCGGCCAACGTATACGCCACCAGCAGCAACACCAACCAGAACCATACTTTCCTGTACACAGGCTTTTGCGTTTGCGCCTTGGCCACACCAGAACTCCCCGATTGTTGCCCGTCAGTTTCCATCACTCGCCAATCCTGAAAGAATAGACCACCGTATCTGTATAGTACTGAAGACTCACTATTTACGACAGGATCCATCCGATGGATATCAGTGACATGCGACGTGAATTCGAGAGCGAGGGCCTGCACCGGAGCACGCTGGATGAGAACCCGATAGGACAGTTCCATACCTGGTTTGATGACGCACGAGCCGCGGGCATTCTGGAGCCCAACGCCATGTCCCTGGCCACCTCTGGCAGCGATTCAATGCCGGACCTGCGAACTGTGCTGCTGAAGTATTATGATGACCGTGGCTTTGTATTCTATACCAACTACGGCAGCCGCAAGGCCCAGGAGTTGGAACAAAACCCGAAAGCGGCCCTTTTGTTTCCGTGGATCGGGCTGAACCGCCAGGTGAAAATCCAGGGCGCCGTGGAAAAGGTGAGCAAGGCGGAATCCCTGCGTTATTTTTCCTCCCGCCCAAGGGGCAGCCAGATTGGCGCCTGGGTATCGGAGCAAAGTAAGGCCATTACGTCCCGCGGCCTGCTTGAGCAGAAAGTGGCTGAAATCAAACGTAAGTTCAGTGAAGGGGAAATCCCCCTGCCCAGTTTCTGGGGAGGATACCGGGTGATCCCGGAGCGCATTGAATTCTGGCAGGGCCGGCCCAGCCGCCTGCACGATCGCTTTGAATACGTGAGGCAAGGTGATGGCTGGCACATCCAGCGACTGCAACCCTGAGACGGCACCCACAGTCTGGCTGTGCCGGGAGCCCGAAGCCGATGTGCTGTCGTGTCCGGACTGGCTGACCGACTACGAGCAGGCCACGGTGGCCAAATTTTCCGGGCCCAGGCAGCGCGAGTACCTGAGCAGCCGCTGGCTGATTCGACAGGCCATCGGGCACGGCTCCCAGTGTCCGGCCGGACATTGTGAACCGGTCAGCGGCCGCCCCGTAGCCTCGGCTCGCCCCGAGGGCTGGCACCTGTCGTTGAGCCACAGCGGCGGTCTGTCAGGATGTGCGGTCAGCGGGCAGCCGGGTATCGGTCTGGATCTGGAGCCACTCGACCGGCATCCCCACTGGCAAAAAGTAGTGCGCCGCTGGTTTACTCCGGATGAGCAGGCATGGTTACTGGCCAACAACAGCCACGAAGATTTCCTGCGGGTGTGGACGCTCAAAGAGGCCTGGCTGAAAGCCACAGGGCGGGGCATAGCCGGCAACCTGCAAACACTGGAAGTACGGTCGGACTTCAGCCTGTACGGTGACCGCCACGACGCCGGATGGCAGGCCGCCAGCGGCGAGCTGGCAGGCTTCCTGGTGACTCTGGTTTACCGGCATGATCATCTATTGCTGCCTTCAGGAGGCCTGTTAGCCGGGCCAACAGCCGACCTGGACCTCGACAGACCGGTCCCACCGGACAGCCCCTTGGTCTTCAGCCGGCACCGGCCCATCACACCAGCACCTGAACTGAAGAGGAACCCTTATGGATGAGAACAACCGCTGCCCCTGGTGTGGAACCGACCCACTCTATACCGACTACCATGACACCGTGTGGGGCCGCCCCGAATTCGATGAGCTCGCGCTGTTTGAAAAGCTTTGTCTGGACGGCCAGCAGGCCGGTCTGAGCTGGATTACCATTCTGCGCAAACAGGACAGTTACCGGGCGGCATACGACCAGTTCAACCCGGAACGGATTGCCCGCTACAACGACGACAAAGTGGAAGCGTTACTCGGCAACCCCGGGATTATCCGCAACCGACTGAAAGTAAAGTCGATTATCCGAAACGCCCGCAGCTTCCTCGAGTTGAAAGAGCAGGGCATCGATTTCAGCGAATTTCTGTGGTCCTTCGTGGATGGCAGGCCGATTCAGAATCACTGGCAAACCCTGTCTGAAGTTCCGGTGACCACTGGCGAGGCCGAAGCCATGTCCCGCGCACTCAAAAAAGCCGGCTTCAACTTCGTCGGACCGACCATTGTGTACGCCTTCATGCAGGCCACAGGTATGGTCAATGATCATCTGGTGAGCTGCCCGCAACATAGGGAGTGCCAGGCACTGGGCAATTGATCTTATTGCCACCGGGATTCGTAAGTACTGGCGTAACACGTCATCCCGGAGCACCACGGTGAAAATAGCATTCAACCAACGCGGTAACAGCCGCGACAACACCCTCGGGAATCGACTCTCTGGTCGTTACTGGCTGAGGCAAGCATCGTGATTGCCGTAGCCCGCCTTGCGATTCTCGTTGGCCTTCTCGGCCTATTGCCCTTCGTTGCAGCCATTCTTTCGCTGTTTCTCATACCGGCACACAGCGTGGCTATCATCGGCTGGTTTTATCTGTACAGCGCGGGAATTCTGGCCTTCATGGGCGGCGTTTACTGGCCCATTGCCATGCAGTTGGAAAACCGGTGCTACCCGCTTTCACCCCTGGTGACCATGCTACTCAGCCAGGTGTTCTTTCTTTCCGCCGGTCTCGGTCTGTTACTCACGACAACCTGGCAGGTTGCGCTGTATACCACCGCGTATCTGGCTCTCTACTTCGTCGATGCCCGGTGGATGAAAGCCTTTTGGCCGGCTTGGTACCTGAGACTGCGACTGGTGCTTACGGCCGTTGTCGTCCTCTGTCAGGTAACTGTCGGCGCATGGCTCTTCACGACCTACTGAGGGCCTCTACCCCGAGTTGTGACTGCAACTTCCGGATGGCTCCCTTCTCAATCTGCCGCACTCGCTCGCGACTGATACCCAAATCATCTGAAATTACCTGGAGGGTGTCCGGTTCTGGCATCCCCAGTCCGAACCGACGGGACAACACCGCCCGCTCCCGCTCCGTCAACTGGCCCAGGATCTCGGCCAGAGCCTTCTTCCGGTCCCGCTGCGCCATGGAGTGCTCCGGCGCCAACTGGTCATTGGCACTCAAACTGTCACCCAGAGTGATGCCGTCAGAACCAGAGACCGGTGCATCGACGGACAGCTCCCGGCTCGCCAATGCGCGGAGTTCACCAATGCGAGAAGGTGAAGCCTCCATTTCCCGCGCCAGTTCACTCTGAAGCGGCGCCCTCCCCAGGACCTGGTGCAATCGCATGGACACCTTGCGCAGCTGCCGAATCTCATCGACCACATTTTCCGGCGTATGCACCAGTCGGGTGCCACGCTGGAGACAACGCTTCACCTCTTCGCTGATCCACCAGTAGGCGTACGTAGAAAAACGAAAGCCCCTGGTCGGGTCAAAACGTTCCACCGCCTTGATCAGACCAATGTTCGCATCCTGGATCAGGTCAGCCATCGGAATACCGTATTGACCGTATCGGCGGGCAATGTGAACCGCCAGGCGCAGGTTGCTCTCAACCAGCCTGCTGCGGCATGCGCGGGCAAGATGATAGGCGCGGCGACTTCGGGTTGAAAAAGCACAGGCATCGCCGAGACTGCCCACTATATCGCGGTAGGTCTGTGGGGTTTCCTCAGGCAAAGCCAACTCCCGGCCAATCACCTGATAACAGTGCGTGAGTCGACGAACCAGACGTTGTTCGCCCTTGTCTCCCAGAAGTTCATACCGGGACGCATCCCTGAAGTACAGCCCCACCAGAGAGTCCGTTTCACTATTTGGGGTTATGGTCGGGGACGGTCCCAGCCATACAGACCGGGTCATGGCTTTGGTACCGTTCAAAAAATGTACTGAAGAATACGACTGAGGGCGGGGTGTGGATTTCCCCGGAGAGGCGGGACAAACAACGCAGCCCCGGACGGAATATTCCCTTCCGGCCGGGGCTGATTCAGGCCAGGTATCAGGCCGCGACGATGGCGTACTCGTGGTTGTGCGGTTCGATAAGAACACCGTGAAGGGCAACGATGGCCTTCTCGTAGTTGTCCTCGTCCACCACAAACTGAATGTCCACCTGACGCATGCACTGGTGCAGGGCAAGAACACTGATGTCCTCGTCCGCCAGCGCCTTCACTGAACGGGCCAGAATGCCAGGCACTTTCATGTCACTGCCAATGGCGGAAACCACAGCCACCTTGCGGGTATTGATCTCCGCATTCGGGAACTCTTCCTTCAGCGCCTTGACCACCCGCTTGACGTGCTTGAGCGTGCTGCCGACATAGTGGGTGATGGTGTTGGCGTTGGTGTCCTTGGACATGAAACGCACCTTGAAGCGGCTCAGCACATCGAGGATGCGGCGATCGGAGCCCGGCTCACCCTGCATGTCCTGGTCGAACACCTCAATGGCAAACACGCCCTTGGCGCCGGCGACGATTTCCACCTGAGGCTTCTCACTGACGTAATCGCCGGTGATCAGGGTACCGGTGTGCTCCGGCTCAAAGGTGTTCATCACCCGCAGCGGGATTTCATTCTGGCGCATGCCCTTGCCGGCACGGGGGTGGATGGCTTCCATACCCAGGTTGGCCAGTTGATCGGCGACGTCGTAGTTGGTCCGGCCCAGGGGGACCACCTTGTCGGCACCAACGATATTGGGGTCGGCGGAGCTTAGGTGGTATTCCTTGTGGATAATCGCTTCACGGGCCTCGGTGATCACCGCCACCCGGCTGAAGGTCATCTCGCTGTAGCCGCGATCAAAGGTCCGCATCAGACCTTCCTTGCACTGGGCATACCCGGTCACGATGGGCAGTTCACGGGTCAGGTCGACCGCGTCGAACGCCTGCTTCAGCTTCTCGTCCAGGGGCAGCAACTCATTGTCGCGCCAGCCGGTGAGATCCACAAAGCGGGCGTTGATGCCTTCCTGCTGGAGCTTCAGTGCGGTGTTGAAAGCACTGTGCGCTTCGCCGATACCGGCCAGCATTTCACGCACAGTCAGCAGATGCTCTTCCAGCTGGAACTGGCCATAAGAACACAGACGCTGCAGGTCGATCAGACAACCGCGGACACCCTCAATACGGTCGGTGATGAACTGGTCTGCCTGCTGTTTGAGCATGGGATCCTCAAACAGTTCACCGTTGATATCGGTCAGGAACTTCACCAGTTTGGTGAGGTCGTCACCCCAGGCCCAGTCGGATTCAGCGTCGGCAAACAGGGCATACACGCCCGGCTCACCGGTTTTCTTGTGCTCCAGCAGTTCGTTGGTGACGCCACCGTAGGCGGAAACCACAAAAATGCGCTGGTACAGACCTTCTTTGCTGCGATCACCGATGATGATGTTGTCACGGACGGCCTCGTAGTTGGTCATCGAGGTGCCGCCGATCTTTTCTACGGTATGTAGTTGGGTAGTCATAGTGTCGTCTTCGCTATCCTGCAGAATGAATGTTCGGATGAGAAAGGCGCCTTACGACGCCTCGCTGATCCCTTCCTGCATGATTTCGTCCACACTTTTCGCCAGCAGCTCGGCACCTTTCTTCAGGTCTTCCTCGCTGGTGGTCAACGGCATCAGGCACTTGATGACTTCGTCGTTGGGACCACTGGTTTCGATAATCAGGCCATGCTCGAAGGCACGCTTGGTAATCGGCCCCGTCACATCGGCATGTGTGGCTTCAATACCACGCATCAAACCGCGCCCCTTCATTTTGAACTCACCCGGGTACTTGTCGCAAATCGCCTGCAGGGCGTCGCCCAGCACCTTGGTCTTGGCCTTCACTTCGTTGGCGAAAGCGTCGTCTTTCCAGTAGGTCTCTACCGCCGCACGGGCAGTTACAAAGGCCATGTTGTTGCCGCGGAAGGTACCGTTGTGCTCGCCGGACGTCCAGATATCCAGCTCCGGCTTGAACAGCACCAGGGCCATCGGCAGGCCGTAGCCACTGAGAGACTTCGACACAGTCACAATGTCCGGCTTGATGCCGGCGAATTCAAAGCTGAAGAACTCACCGGTACGACCGTTACCTGCCTGGATATCGTCCAGAATCAGCAGGATATCGTGCTTCTTGCACAGCTCGGACAGGCCTTTCAGCCATTCGGCACGGGCCACGTTCAGGCCGCCTTCGCCCTGTACCGCCTCAACGATTACGGCTGCCGGCAGCTCAACACCGGAGGAGCTGTCAGACAGTACCTTGTCCATGATCTCCAGGGTGTCCACGTCATCACCCAGGTAACCGTCGTAGAACATGAAATCGACGTTGCCCAGCGGCGTACCGACACCGCCCCGGTGGTGCTTGTTACCGGTCGCAGCAACGGCACCCATGGTCACACCGTGGAAACCGTTGGTGAACGAGATAATACCGTTACGGCCTTTGACCTTGCGCGCCAGCTTCATGGCCGCTTCCACACAGTTGGTACCGGTGGGGCCGGTAAACTGCATTTTGTAATCCAGGCCACGGGGATCAAGGATGTGCTTCTTATAGGACTCGATGAAGTCGTGCTTGGCGGTAGTGAACAGGTCCAGGCCCTGGCTCACACCGTCGGCTTCAACGTATTCCAGCAGCGCTTTCTTGAGGATATCGTTGTTATGCCCGTAGTTCAGGGAACCGGCACCGGCGAGAAAATCCAGGTACTCTTTGCCATCTTCGGTGTACAGGTGCGCGTTCTTGGCGCGGTTAAAAATCACCGGAAAGGCGCGGGAATAAACGCGTACTTCAGATTCGGTCGACTTGAAAAGTTCCATTGTCTTGCCTCTTAGCATGTCAGGTTCGAGGTAGATGTGGGGCAGCCCGTCGGGTTACGTCGCGATCAGCCAGCCACACATTGGTTAAAGCCTTCTGGCAGACCTACCTCAGTAGTCTGCCGGCCACTCCAAATAGCGGTTATTAACGCCTGCGTCAGTAACAGACTCTCAGACTGGCTTTGTGAAAGGCCCGATGCGCAGCAGGAATTCAGAATCATGCTTGCCGCCAAAGTGAGTCTCTTTCTCAAAGTGCTCGTGGTAAGTGAGCTCGGCTCCCAGATCACGGGCAAATGAGCGGAACAACGCCCAGGATGCTTCGTTGTCCTCGGTGATGGTGGTTTCCAGGTGCGTCACGTTCTTGCACGCGTCCCGGGCCACAATCTCTTTCAGCATCCGCTTGGCCAGACCCTGTCCACGACCTTTCTCGTGAACGGCCACTTGCCAGACAAACACGGTTTCGGGCTGTTGGGGAGGGATGTATCCGGAGATAAAGCCGACCAGATCGCCGTCCTTCTCCGCGGCCACGCCGGTCTCGGCAAAGTGGCTGCACTGCAACAGGTTGCAGTAAATCGAGTTGGGGTCCAGCGGAGGGCATTCTGCCACCAGCTGGTGGAGCCTGTAGCCATCATCCTTAACGGGTGTGCGAAGGGTGATGGCGGTGGTATTCGAGCCTTCTGATGTCATAGCGTGATCAATTCGTGTCAAAAAATTAGGGTTAAATTATATAGACCACAAAATATATTTCAAGTTGGGCCTGAGCGGCCCACGCCGAACAGGCTACGCTTGCCCTATTAGAATAGACCGGATTGAAGCAACCGCCAGTGACAAATTGATTACGAATTGGAAGGGAAAATAATGTGTTCCGGGCTCAGGGACGTGCCTGAGATCATTCGGTAACGGTAGGATACCGCCGCCGGTGAATCAGCGGGCCAGAGCCGGTCAAACTGTAACAACCAGGCACCGAGATCGTAGGCGACCGGCATAAGGGATACATTCAGGCCACGATGTTCAATGCCCGCCACTGGCTCAGCGAGGGGGCTTGTAAAACCAATACGAGTGATCAGTCCACGGGTATCCGAACGCAGGTTACCCATGCCCGCAGAGCCGTTATTCGCCACCACACGGAGCCGGTCATTGACCACGCCTGACCAGAGTGCGGGAAGGCAGGTATGAGTGGAGGCAATCACGTCCGCGCCCGACGCCCTGAACCATTCCGCCAATACCGAATCGTTGCCGGCGACAAAAGATTCATGGGCCAGCCCCCAGCCTGCCAGTGACTCAGGGTCCCCGTGCAGCACCAGAATCTTTAGGCCTCCAAATATCAAGCAGCGAAACCTGGGCAATCCGGACAGCCGTTTTTGTATATCCGGATGTTCATCGGCCAACGCTTGAAGCCGTTCCATCATTCGATTGGAACGATCAACCACGCCCTGATCCACAAAATCGGGATAAGCGCAGCCGCAACCTGCTCCGACGCTGGGTGCAGCCAGCTCGAAGTCTACATTGCCAAGGGTAACCGTATGATCCAGCACTCGGTTATTGATCTGCCGGAACAGCGCGTCACTGGCATTGAACCAGTTGAAGTCGCCATTGAAGACCAGTTTTACCCGATGCCCCTGCCGCTCCTCCGCCAGCGCCATCTGCTCAATTTCATCCAGTGCGAATGGATTGCCGTAAAGCCCGCCAATGATATACAGCACATCCTCGGACACCTGACTGGCTTCCTGGCAAAGTGAAGCCGGATGGTAGCGGTACGCCAACGGACAACTGCGACCCTCGGAGCTGGCCATGCCTATACCCCACTGGTGGCCAGTGACTTGCCTGCAAGTCGCCTTAACACCAGCGGCAGGAAGAATCCGGCGGTGCAGATCAAGAAGCCGTAGGCGTTGACCCCAAGCAGCATGGCGTACTTGCCATCACCGATCGCCCAACTTGACGGGATCAGCCCGGTGGCCAGCAGCACGCCCAGCCCCAGCCCGGTCCAGAAACTCAGATGAAAGCTCCAGGGTGACCAGCGGGTGAACCCGTAGAACAGGAACACCGGTGCCAGCCCCATCACCATGGTGCCGGAGATGGTGGTGGCCTTGAGGATGTCGGTGCCGGCAAACATCGGCAGGTTGCCCAGAAACGCAAACACGACCATCACCACCGCACCGACCCGCATGCTCGGCAGCCTGTCCGATGCGCGCTGCGCCAACCGTGGCAGATCCACCGCCAGGGATTTCGCCAACGAGGTAAAGGTGGAATCCAGTGTAGAACCTGCCGAAGTCATCATCACCACGCTCATAAAGAACAACGCCGCCAGCCCCAATGACTGTCCCACAGCCGCAGGCGCATTACCCATGGCGTCAATGCCGTTCAGGCGAGCGTGAACGCCCACCAGACTGAAGATAAACACCGCCACAAAGCCCAACAACCCGGCGACCACGAAACTGCGAAGCATGGTCTTTTCCTTGTTCACAAAGCCCCGGTCGGTCAGCACCGGATCGTGGAACGGATAGCTGAACAGCTGCAACAAGGCCACCAGAAGCAGATCAAAGCCGGCGTTAAGTCTGAATTCGCCATTACTCAGCAGGGCACGGGTATCGTTGGCCGGAATGATCAGGAACAACACCGCGCCCACAAAGAAGACAAACACAAACGCTTGAATCACATCGGTAAAGATCGACGACCGCAACCCGCCTTTAAGGCTGTAGGCCAGCGTAAATACAGTGAACAACATCGCTGCCGCATAGTATTCCCACTCACCCGGCAACCCGAAGTAACCGCCCACCACAGCAGTGTTACTCCAGACTTCGTTATACAACCGAATCAGAATCGCCGCCGCAAACGCCAGACTGGCCAGCCGCCCAAAGCGGGAGGTCAGAAAGTCCTGCAGGCTACGGGCGCCGGTCTGAGTACGAATCAGATAAATCACATACCCTGCCACCGGAATCGATAGCCAGTAACTGGCATACGCCAAACCACCGACCACACCATAGGCCGCACCCAGGTTGGCAGCATTGGTCACCGACTTGGCAAAAATCCAGCTGATAAAAATACTGGCCGTCAGTGACCACTGACCCACCGGGTTACCGTGATCATCAGCACCTTTATAGAACGAATTCGCGTTCTTGCTCTTCGGCGACAGCACATACATAACCACGCCGTAAACCAACAGGAATCCCCAGAACAGGGAGGCTTCAGTAACGTTCATTGTTCATTTCCGGTTCTTTGTCTTTGGGAGTAGGCCGGTCAGGGGTGGATTTGGGTGTCCAAAACTGAGAAGCGTGGCTTCTTTTAATTTTTTTGGACACCCAAACCCACCCCTGACCGGCCACCATCTTTGGCAATGGCCGTCGGATATATCACGCAAGTCAGATCAAGGCCTTCGGGGTTGGGGAGACCCTTCAAAACAGTCAGAGAAGCCACGGTTCTCGTTTTGGAGGGTCTCCCCAACCCCGAAGGCCGCAACTCAAAGCCCGCAGGCTATAGAACACAACCCCGGAACCCGAATCAGCCAGGCTCCGAACAACTGGCACCAAACCGATAGCAGGCAAAACACCGGTGATGCCGCAACATGATGCGCTCATCCATGCTCTCGGCCAGTGTGCCGCCGAGGTCGTACTGGGGATCATCGTCCACCAGCGTGCAGGCATAGACCCGAACCTGATCGCCCTTTTTCACCAGCATCCGCGTATAGGTGCACATGAAATGGGCCCGGCTTTCCTTGGTCGGGTACTTCTCCATGCAGGTTTCGGTGATCTCCGGACTGCCATCTTCAGAACCCGGCGTGCCCAGATCCGGGAAGGCGGTGAACGCCAGGTTCTCGGGAATACGCCATTCGCGGAAAATCTCGCAAAATGCCGCTTCAACATCAGCGGGGATCTCATCGGGATCAGTCTGGCGTGCAATGGACACTTTGAAGCCCTGGTCGATCAGCCAGCGGATGCCCTCCAGTGCCTGTTCGAAACTGCCTTCGCCGCGATCCTTGTCATGGCGGGCACGGTCCGGGAAATCCAGGCTGACCCGGAAGTGGATCTCGTAGGGGTTATCCAGCAACGGCAACACCTGGTGGCGGCGCTTCAGCAGTGGCTCGGTGGCGTTGGTCAGAACGAAACAGGGCCGATGCTGGCTGGCGTAATTCAGAATGTTGACGAAATCCCGGATCACGAAGGGCTCGCCGCCGGTGAAGGAAAACTGCTCCACGCCCATGTCGATGGCTTCGTGAATAAACGGTTTTACATCGCTCAGCTTCATGCCCGGAATCCGACCGTCACCGGGGTGAGAGCCCTCGAGACAGAACGGGCACGCCAGGTTGCAAGCGGTGCCGGTGTGGATCCACAGCTCCTTCAGCTTATCCGCGTCGATGTAGCCGCGCGGGTCACCGTTGCGGGTGTGGGTCCAGCTGTCGAACGCCCTGGGTTCGAGGACTTCCACGGCCGGGATTCGTTTACTGCGGGCCGGTCGGGTTTCGGTCAGGGGCATAGGTGCTCCTCGGAGTTTTCGTGTTTTTTCCACGGCGCCAGCCGTGCAGCTTTTCCAGCAGGTTCAGGACGCCCTGGGGTGCGTGGGCACGCTTCCATTCGCCGGCGGCGTATTTGGCCGATTCGTTCCAGGTCGGGTAGGGGTGGATCGTTCCCAGGATCTTGTTCAGGCCGAGGCCGTGCTTCATCGCCAGGGTGAATTCCGCGAGTATTTCCCCGGCGTGGGAACCGACTACTACTGCCCCCAGGATTTTGTCCTTGCCCGTCGGCGTCAGCACCTTGATAAAGCCATAGTCCTCGCTTTCGGTAATGGCACGGTCCAGATCGTCCAACTCATAACGGGTGACCTCGTAGGCTATCCCTTGCTCCTTTGCCTCGGCTTCGCTGAGACCTACCCGGGCCACTTCCGGTGAGGTGAAGGTCACCCAGGGCATGACACGGTAATCCACCCTGAAACGCTTGAACTGGCCAAACAGGCCGTTCACCGCCGCGTACCAGGCCTGATGGGCTGCCGCATGGGTAAACTGGTAGGGGCCCGCCACATCACCACAGGCAAATACGTTGGGGAAGCGCAGGCTCATGTCTTCCTCTACCGGCACGGTGCCATTGGGCAGGGTCTCGACGCCGATGTTACTGAGGCCCAGGCCTTCAGTGTTCGCCGCGCGGCCGACGGCCACCAGTACCTCATCAAAGGCAATCCGGACGCGTTCGCCCCGATGCTCGCAGTACACCACTTTCTCCCCGTCCTCAATCGCGAACTCTTTGGCAGCGTGGTTCAGCCTCAGGTCGATGCCATCACGCTCGAACTGTTTCCGGATCAGTTCGGAGACCTCAACGTCTTCTTTCACCAGCAGGCGCTCCCCCATCTCCACCTGGGTGACCTTGCTACCCAGACGACCAAAGGCATGGGCCAGCTCAGAACCAATAGGCCCGCCGCCCAGCACCAGCAAGCGCTCCGGCTGCTCCTGCAATTGCCACAGATTGTCTGAGTTCAACGGGTTCATATCATCAAGCCCCGGTATCGGTGGCATGGCCGGCTTGCCACCGGTGGCGACCACAATACTTCTCGCTGTCAGCCGCTCGGTACGACCGTCGTTGTGCTTTACTTCCAGTTCCCAGGGAGATACGAACGTTGCCTCGCCAAAGATGCATTCCACCCCCAGTTTCCGATAGCGCTCGGGGGAGTCATGGGGTTCTACCTTGGCGATTACCTCCTGCACCCGGTTCATGATGTTCCTGAACGAGCCTTTCACCGGTACCGATTCCAGACCATAGCGATTGGCATGGCGCAGGGTATCCGCCGCCTTGGCACTGCGAATCAATGCCTTGGAGGGTACGCACCCGGTGTTCAGGCAGTCACCGCCCATCTTGTGTTTTTCGATCAGGGCCACCTTCGCTTTCACGGCGGCGGCAATATAGGCCGAGACCAGACCGGCGGAACCGCCGCCGATCACCAGCAGGTTGTAGTCGAATGATTCAGGCTTTTGCCAGCCCGCGTAGACCCGACGACGACGGATGAAGCCCACCACGAATTTTGCAATCAGGGGAAACGTTGCCAACAGTCCGAATGACACCAGGATTTCTACTGAGAAAATATCGCCCAATGACTGAACACTCCCCAACTCAGTGCCAGCAAGTACAAAGACAAACGTGGCTGGCAACATGGTGATCCAACTTACCAGGGTGTAGGTCTTCAGCTTAATGGCAGTAAGCCCCATGGCGATATTAATCAAAAAGAACGGGAACTGGGGTATCAGCCGCATGGTCGCCAGATAAAACGCGCCGTCTTTCTCAACCCCACGATCCATTCGGGCTATGATGTCGGCATATTTGCGGCGGAGGGGCTCCCTGAGCACAAACCTCGCGACGAGAAAGGCAAGTGTGGCCCCAAGTGTTGAAGCAAGTGACGCCACCGCAACACCAATGGAGAGACCAAAGAAAGCTCCACCCGCCAGGGTCATAATCGCCGCACCAGGCAGTGACAGCGCTGTAACAAGCACATAGATCAGGAAAAATCCCAACACCGCAACCACCAGGTTCCGGTCAATCCAGTCTTCCAGAAGCTGCTGGTTTTCCTTGAGGTTCTCTAACGTCAGCAGTTCATCACCACCGCTGACAATAAACCCGATGACCACTGCCGCGATCAATGCGACCAGCATCCATTTTTTCGATGTCATGAATTAATCCTTGTTGCCTGTACTTGTTATCGGTCACTCGATGCCGCTATGACACACGATTGGCGAAAGTGTTACAGAAAAATTGAAATCAATGTCGCAGCGCCCTGCTGTCATATCCCGTTGTACGTGATCCCGGCACAACATGTGTCAACCTGGGCTCATAATTCTTTAACAAATTGATCACGACGTTGGTTGATGTTCACCAGGAACTTTTGCGGTATCGGAAGACATTGTTCGGAACTGCCGGGTAACGGTGTTCCCGATTGTTTGTCTATGTTATCAAGAACCACATAGACGCTACCGGGGTAATGCATGCTTCTGAACTGGCTTTCCAGACGACTGGCCGCCTACCTTTCCAAACAGATCACCCGGCATTCCATCAGGACATCAACCTGGGAAGCACTGATCGATGCCATTCAGCCGGGAGACGTTCTGCTGGTGGATGGGAACACGCGGGTCAGTGTCGCGATCAAGTACCTGACCCAGTCCACCTGGTCTCACGCAGCCCTGTATCTCGGACCGGAGGCCGGCTTGGGAATTGCAGACAGCGGGGAGCCTAACGTCCTTATTGAGGCTGACCTTGAAGAAGGCATTCGCCCGCTACCACTGTCTTTTTACCGTCATGCTCACACCCGCATCTGTCGACCGGTCGGCCTCAGTGCCAGTGACATTCAGCAGTTGACGGAATACGCCATCCTCCGCCAGGGCCAGCAATACGACATGAAAAACGTGTTTGATCTGGCACGGTATCTGTTTCCAACACCCCCGGTGCCAGCACGTCACAGACACAAACTGCTGGCATTCGGGAGCGGTGATCCCACCCGGGCCATCTGTTCAACCTTTATTGCCGAAGGGTTCCAGCAGCTGCGCTATCCGATCCTGCCAGTGGTTAAAACACTTCCGGCGGATGACCCGGACTGCGAGGACTGCGAGATTGAGCGGTTCCGTATCCAGCACCACTCCCTGTTCACGCCGAGGGACTTTGATGCCTCACCCTATTTCCGGATTATCAAACCCACCATTGAGGGCGATTTCGACTACCGGGCCATCGAGTGGGAGGATCAGTGAGCCTACGGCGGTGGCCGGCGCTCAGCAACAGCCCCCGCCCGGGTTATTGTCACTGTCGGCCTGATCGCTGTCGAATGGCAGGCCGACACCACAACCTTCGAAGATGCCGTAGTGGGTCTTGCCCTCTCCAATAAACTCGAAGTGTTCACGGAAGCGGGTGTCATGGAGCATACGGTAGGTGTTACCGCACACCGGGAACACCTTGTCGGCGGCGATGTCGTGGTGCTTGTCCAGTACGAAACGATGTTCGTGGTTTGCAATGGAACCCTTGTAGATAACCGCCTGGCCATAATCCTCACAAGCCGGCTCCAAGCCCTCCAGCTTGAACAGCCGGTAGGTGGCCGAGAAAAAGCGGATCGGGCCGGTTTTTTCCTTTTGCGCGGCACTGTTGATGGTGATGGGACTGTCTTTCACCAGGCGCGGGTCGGCAAAACCGGCGGCTTTTGCCATATTCTCAAAATCATTCCAGTACAGTGCGCCACTGAGGCATTCGCCGTACAACACCGGATCATTAACCAGAGACTCGGGAATTCTCCGATCGGAATAGACGTCCGAAAAGTACATTTCGCCACCCGGTTTCAGCAGACGATAGGCTTCCTTCAATACCGCTGGTTTGTCCGGAGAGAGGTTGATCACGCAGTTGGAGACGATGATGTCAAAGCTGCCGGGCTCGAGATCCAGCTCGTCCAGTTTCTCGATATAGCCCTTGAGGAAACGGACATTGGGCTTGGCAAAACCAAAGGCATCGGCATGGTAATCCACGTGCCGGCGCGCCACCTCCAGCTGTTCATCAGTCATATCGACGCCGACCACTTCCCCTGACTCCCCGACCAGGGCAGCCAGTGCATAAACGTCCCGGCCAGAACCGCTGCCAAGATCAAGAATCCGCATGCCTTCCAACTGTTCCGGTGCTACCAGGCCACAACCGTAATACTTCATAAGCACTTCATCGTGGATCTTGCCAATAATCGGCTTCAGATGACCGGGCATGGCTTCATCGGTGCAACAGGCATTGGTCTGCAGGTCATCGGATTTTTGCAACACTTTCCCGTAATAGTCCTTTACCTGATCATGGACCATGGTATTCCTCGCTTTGTCGTCAAATTAAAAACACGTGTTCAGCAGACCTCGGCATAACTCCTTAGTGTCATTGCCCAATTTTAACCCCAGTCTATGCTTCAGGTACGATACCCGCCGAAAGGAGGCTTTATGAAAACACTATTGGTCACTACGTTAATGATAATCTCCCTGTTGGCAAGCGCACCTTTGCTTGCGCAGGATAACCCGTTAAGAGTCGGGATGTCCGGCCAGTATTTCCCGTTTACGTTTGTTGAGCAGGATGAACTCAAAGGCTTTGACGTCGATATCATGAACGCCCTGGCCAAAGAGATGGGGCGGGACATCAAGTACCAAACCGCCAACTTTTCCGGCCTGTTTGGCATGCTGGAATCGGGGCGCATCGATACTGTCGCCAACCAGATCACCATCACCGAAGAACGCCAGAAAGCGTATATTTTCAGCGATCCCTACGTCTATGACGGCGCCCAGGTGGTGGTCAAGGAAGGCAACACCGAGATTCAGGGTGTGGAAGACCTGAAGGGCAAAACCGTCGCAGTGAACCTGGGCTCGAATTTCGAAGACCTGCTACGGGAGCTGCCCTACGCCGATGAAATCAACATCAAGACCTATGACAGCAACCTGGAACGGGACACAGCTCTTGGCCGTGTTGATGCCTTCGTGATGGACAGGGTCAGCGCCAGTCAGATCATCAAGGAGAAGCCCCTGCCGCTCGCACTTGCCGGCCCAACGTTCTCCCAGATCACCAACGCCTACCCGTTCCAGGATACTGAGGCCGGGCGAGCCCTGCGGGACGAGGTCAACAAAGCCCTGGCGACCCTACGTGACAACGGAACCCTGGCGTCCATTTCAGAGAAGTGGTTCGGCACGGACATCACCCAGCCCTGAGGGGCACACCGAGGTCTGATTTCCTATGGACGTTTTGAACGTCGACTACATGCTTGGGCTGGTACCTGTTCTGCTCAGGTACCTGCCCCTCACTCTGCAGTTAGCGGGTATCGGGATGGTCCTGGCGCTGATTCTCGCCTGCCTGTTTGCCGTCGTCCGGGTGCTGCGCATTCCGGTGCTCAACCAGCTGACCATCGTATTCATTTCTTTCTTCAGGGGCACACCGCTGCTGGTGCAGCTGTTCCTGTTCTACTACGGTTTGCCACAACTGGTCAGTGCATTAACCGTAATAGACGGCATTACCGCAACCATCATGGGCCTGACCATGCACTTCTCCGCCTACATGGCCGAATCGATCCGTGCCGCCATCGTTGGTGTCGACCGCAGCCAGACTGAAGCGGCGCTGTCGATCGGCATGACCAACGGCCAGATGATGCGGCGGATCGTCCTGCCCCAGGCCACCCGGGTCGCGCTGCCCACGCTGATGAACTATTTCATCGACATGATCAAGGCGACCTCTCTCGCATTCACATTGGGGGTCACGGAACTGATGGGCGCCACCCAGAAAGAGGCGTCAGGCAGCTTCCTGTACTTCGAGGCGTTCATTGTGGCTGCCATCATTTACTGGATCGTGGTTGAACTGCTTTCAAAGCTTCAGCACTACCTGGAGATCCGCCTGAACAAGGCCTATAGCCGATGATCAAACTGGAATCACTGAGCAAACATTTTGGCAAGACGGTGGTCCTCGACGGCATCGACCTCACGATTGAGAAAGGCGAAATCGTCGTGATCATTGGTCCCTCGGGAACCGGCAAATCCACCCTGCTGCGCTGCATCAATTTCCTGGAACAACCCACCGCCGGTACCATGACCGTGGGCGATCTTACCGTGGATGTAAAGCAGGCCAGTCGAGCGGATATTCTCTCCATGCGGCGGCGAACCGCATTCGTATTCCAGAACTACGCGCTGTTTGCCAACAAAACCGCCCTGCAGAACATCGCTGAACGTCTGCTGGTGGTGGATAAATGGCCCAAAGAAAAGGCTTATCGAAGAGCGCGCGAGATCCTTGATCAAATCGGCTTGGGCGAAAAAGCAGATGCCTATCCGGCGTCCATGTCCGGGGGCCAGCAACAACGGGTCGGTATTGGCCGCGCGATGGCCGCCGGCGCCGAAGTCATCCTCTTTGATGAACCGACGTCGTCCCTGGACCCCGAGTGGGTGGAGGAAGTGTTGGGGCTGATGAAACAGCTGGCCTCAGAGCGCCAGACCATGATGGTGGTCACCCATGAAATGTCATTCGCCCGGGACGTGGCCGACCGGGTGATCTTTATCGATGGTGGCCGCATTGTGGAGCAGGGACCACCCAGCGAAATCTTCTACAATCCGAAGGATCCCCGTACCAAGGATTTCCTGAAAAAGATCCTGGCTACCAATCCAGTGTGAAGTTGGTCAGTCATGGGTTGAAGGTCAGGGGGGACATCAGGCCGCTACAGCGGCCTGATGTCGTTTACCTTCCAGCAAAGTGAAGGCGTAGGGCCTTCATCAAGGTCGGCACAGGTATCCACCCGCATCACCTCGGTGGTTCCGCACTCGACAATCAGCGCCCCCGAAGCATCAGCCGCCATCCAGTCCACCCGTACGGTCTCTTCCTCTCCCTTGCCAGAATCTGAATCGGTCCCGACCGTCAGACTCGCGCTAATCCTGCGCTCCGCCAACCACTCCAATGCCGCAATCTCGGCGCACTGTTGGGGTTGGCTCAGCCGGGATTGCCCGCGATAGCAGGGCAAGTAGGGAATACCTTCAGCTTCATGCTCAAGCAGAGGCAAGACATGTTCCGGTGCCACCCGACCGTATTTGCGCATGGCGGGAAACACCATCACGCTGGCCGACAGCCGGCAACCACCCAGATGGGAGCTCTCCCAGACTTCAAAGGGCAAATCCCGGTCGTTTACCGTGGCCGCAAGCTCACGATAGGCAGCGTAGCCGAACTTGGCGCAACATTTGTCTTTCTTGCCGTGGGTACAGCAAAGCACCAATGATTCTGTCATCGGCTTACCAGCCCAGCTGGCCAGATCACTGCCGGATTCCACCGCTGCCAGGAAATCAGCAAGATCGCTACGGTCCACATCGAAATACCGGCCTTCCGGCAGTTGATAGATCCGATGGCGGCGGGCCGACCAGCCACGTCGGTCGATCAGGTTCACCCGCCGGCCGCTGGCGGCAAGCTGCTCTACCTGCTGTGTCAGGTCTTCGTCCATATCGATGGCCAGGCGGAGGCTGCGGGACCATTTTGGACGGGGCCAACTAATGAGCAGGTTGCTGGCGACATGGGTTCCGGTCCCG
Organism: Marinobacter alkalisoli; assembly: GCF_045449795.1. Classification (NCBI taxonomy): domain Bacteria; kingdom Pseudomonadati; phylum Pseudomonadota; class Gammaproteobacteria; order Pseudomonadales; family Marinobacteraceae; genus Marinobacter; species Marinobacter alkalisoli. The sequence goes on along the minus strand of NZ_JBJJLB010000027.1, from coordinate 47,631 downwards.
GCAAGGGGGTCACCGGCCCGAAGACTTTCAACGGAGCAGAACTGATGGTCGGAGGCACTCATACGGTTGCTGCCAATGGCTCAACGGCCCCGGGGGTCGCCAACGAACGTTTCACGGGCACACAGACCGGGCGACCACTGATAGGCTCATGTATAACCTGCGCATCCAGATCAAACACCTCTTTCAGGTTTTCGGTGGTAAATACATCCTTTGGCGCACCATTGTGCAGTATCTTGCCCGCTTTCATCATCACCAGCCGGTCAGCGTAAGCCGCCGCCAGGTTCAGGTCGTGCAGGACCACCAACAGCGTCCGGTCTCGATGGTGTGCCAGAGATACCAGCAATTCTAACAGGTCTACCTGAACTTTCAGGTCAAGAAAGGTGGTGGGCTCATCCAGCAGCAACAGATCCGTGTCCTGGGCGAGCACCATGGCAATCCAGCAACGTTGACGCTGCCCGCCACTGAGGGCATCCACCGGACGATCGGCAAACTGGGTCACATCGGCAACCGCCATGGCTTCTTCCACCGCAGCTTCGTCACGCCGGGACCACTGGCGCATCAGGCTCTGGTAGGGAAAGCGCCCCAGTCCGACCAGTTCCCGCACCGTCAATCCGTCCGGTGCGGACGGGCTCTGCGGCAGGATGCCAAGGCGTTGTGCCACCAACCGGGTGGACTGCCGGTGGATATCCCCGCCGTCCAGCAGAACCTTTCCCGCATTGGGCGCAAGCGTTCTCGCCAGGGTTTTCAGCAAAGTTGACTTGCCACTGCCGTTGGGGCCTAGCAATACGGTGACGCTGCCGTCCTGAAGAGTGAAATCCACATCCGTCAGTACCTCGCTGCCGTTGTAACCAACGGACAACGCCTCACCACATAAGCGGTGCGAATCAGCAGGGGATGAACTGGAAGAATGTCGATCAAAGGGCATATTGGCGTCGCTTTCCGGGATACGCAAATGATATTATCTCCTATTCTCATTATCAAATCGGTCAACCATCGCTGACCTTTAACCAACCGGATTTATCATGCTCCGTTACGCCGGCCTGCTCCTGATCGCTACGGGATGGCTATGGCCAGTCCCGGCAAGCGCTACGGGCCCTGTCACCATCGTGGAACACGCACTCGGCAAGACAACCATTGAGGGCAAGCCCGGGCGCATTGTTTCCCTTTACCAGGGCGCTACCGATACCGCCGTCGCACTAGGTATTGAGCCAGTGGGGGTGGTGGAATCCTGGACCGAAAAACCCATGTATCACTATCTACGGGAAGACCTGCCAGACGTCCGCTTCCTCGGGCTCGAAACCCAGCCGGATCTGGAGCGTATTGCCTGGCTGTCACCGGACCTTATCATCGGTGCCCGCAACCGGCACCGGACCATTTACCCATTGCTGACCCGCATTGCCCCTACCGTCGTTCCCCAAGAACTCTACAACTTCAAAGCGTTGTTAAAACTGATGGCGGACGCCACCGGGCGGACCACGCGCGGGCAGCAATTGCTGGCTCAATGGCAGGATCGCGTAGAGGACTTCCAGGCCCGGATCCGTCGCAAGCTCGGTGACCGTTGGCCCCAGGAAGTGGCGATCCTCAGCTTCCGCGCCGATCACGCGCGCATCTACTATGGCGGCTTCGCCCGCACGGTTCTTGATGAATTGGGATTCGTCGCGCCGCCGGATCACCGCAAGGAGAGCTGGGGCATAAAACTCACCAGTCAGGAAAGCATTCCGGCCATGGATGCCGAGGCGGTGTTTATCTTCATGGACGACGATCCCTCCGTGCAACGCACCTACGAAGCCTGGACCAGCCACCCGCTGTGGCAGAACCTGCGCGCGGCCCAGCGCGGCGAGGTCTACCGGGTTGATCCCGTCACCTGGAACATGGGCGCCGGCATTATCGCGGCCAACCGGATGCTGGACGAACTGTACGAACACTATGATCTTGGACAGCCAGAGGACAGGGAGTGTGCCCAATGCTGACGTCCCTGATCGCAAGGGCTTCCGGCACGCTGGCCTGCCTGGTCCTGTTGTTGCTGGCCGCCATATCGAGCCTGCTGTTCGGGCACATTCAGGTGTCCTTCGACATGCTACTGGGGAGCTTTCTGGATTATGACCCTGGCTCACTGGAGCACCTGGTCATTCGGACCGAGCGCTTCTCACGCACCGTAACAGCACTGATCGTCGGCGCCGGCCTGGCCATCGCCGGCGCCCTGATACAGACGCTCACCCGCAACCCGTTGGCGTCACCCGGTATTCTTGGCATTAATGCGGGGGCCATGTTTTTCGTGGTGGTCGGCGCTACGCTGTTCTCGCTGGTGTCCCCGTCCGAACTGGTCTGGGCGGCCTTTGTCGGCGCCGCCATCGCCGCTCTGCTGGTGTATTTCCTGGGCCAGGAAGCGCGCAGTGGCATTTCCCCGGTGCGGACGGTTCTGGCCGGTGTCGCCGTCACGGCCCTGTTTGTGTCCTTCGCCCAGGGCCTGCTGATTCTCAACCAGGACCGTTTTGAGAGCATCCTGTTCTGGTTGGCCGGATCGGTGTCCGGGCGCGAGCTGGACGCAGTGCTGCCCTTGCTGCCGGTGTTTGGTATTGCACTGATTGTTGCGCTGCTGCTGTCCCCTCAACTGAACCTGCTGGGGCTGGACGATGAGGTCATCCGCGGCCTGGGCCTGAGAGTGGGCCAGGTGCGGTTGCTGACCGGTCTGGTGGTGATTGTGCTGGCAGGAACCTCGGTGGCCATGGCCGGGCTGATCGGGTTTGTTGGCCTGATTGTGCCCCACATGGCACGAGGGCTTTTCGGAACCGATCACCGCTGGGTACTACCGACGTCGGCGTTGCTCGGAGCCGCACTGTTGCTAGCTGCGGATACCGTTGCGCGACTGGTCATTCCGCCGCAGGAAATTCCGGTGGGGGTCATGACCGCCCTGCTGGGCACGCCATTGTTCCTCCACCTTGCGCGACAGGTGAGAAAGTCATCATGACCCGTTCCGTTGTTCTCCGCAGCCCCGGTGACCGCTGGTCGATAAAACTGAACGTCCGGGTACTGGGCGTCACCCTGGCTTTGGCGGCGCTGCTCGCCGTCAGCAGTCTCCTCGCGCTGAGTTCGGGCAGCCACCCCGCATCCCTGGCCGATGTTCTGGAGGCACTGGTATCCCCCGGCACCTCCGACCTCGGGCTGATCGTTCTGGAGATCCGCTTACCCCGGATTGTCATGGCCATTCTGGTGGGGGGCGCCCTGGGATCCGCCGGGCTGATTCTCCAGGGCCTGGTGAGAAACCCGCTCGCCTCCCCGGACGTCATCGGTATTACCAGTGGCGCTTCGGCGGCCGCCGTCCTGTTTCTCTGGCTCGGTGGTGTAACCGGCACCTCACTGCTGCTGGCGCCCGTCGCCATGGGCGGGGCATTCGCGGTGGCCCTGTGCATCACCCTACTGGCCTGGCAAAAAGGCGTCAGCCCCTCGCGGCTGGTTCTGGTCGGTGTCGGCCTTGCGGCAGCCCTGACCGCCGTCACCACCCTGTTATTGGTGCTCAGCCCCGACTCAACCGCCATGGACGCCTACATTTGGCTGACCGGCAGCCTCTATGCCTCGCAATGGCATGACGTCACGGCGCTGGCGCCCTGGCTGGTGCTGTGCTGGCCGCTGGCACTGCTCCGGCTGAGGCACCTGGATGCCCAATCCATGGGGGACGATATGGCCCAGGGTCTGGGCAGCGCCTTGCAGGGTCATCGGTTGATGTTCCTGGTGCTGGCAGTCGCCATGGCGGGTTCAGCAGTGGCCTATGCCGGCGCCGTCGGTTTTATCGGTCTGATCGCACCCCATATGGCACGTCGCCTGATCACCAGTGGGTATACGGGGCTGTTACCGGTTGCGGCGCTGATCGGGGCACTGATTCTTCTCTATGCGGACTGGATCGGGCGGGTTGCCTTTATACCAAGGGACCTGCCCGCTGGTATTTTTGTCGCCGGTATCGGCGCGCCGTTTTTCGTTTATCTGCTCTACCGACTCAGGCGCGATGGGACTTGAAGACAATGCAGGGGAGGTAAAACGAACCCCGGGACAAGATACCCCCGGGGCTGCGCTTGAGAGTGGTAGGTCTTCAGAAATCCAGCTGGTAACCCAGCGTGATGGTTCGGCCACGACCCTGAAAGTAATACTCGTCACTGACCCGGGCGGCTTGGGAATAGTAGGTGAAGTAGTCTTTATCCAGCAGGTTCTCAATGCCCAGGGACACTTTCCCCGCCCCGGTTCTATAGGCCACGGTGCCGTCCAGCAGTCCATAGCCGTCGAAGTCCAGCTCGTCACCTTCCACATTGCGATCCAGGAACTGGCTGAACTGCAGGTGGCTGGAAAGTGCCTGGGTCCAGGCCGCTGACCAGCTCAGACGCAGGGTTTCCGGCGCGATACTGATACCGCTCAACTTGGTATCGACGTTGCCATCACCATCGGTGTCGGACTTGCCGGATGCATAAGTGTAGGAAAACGCCAGATTGTGCGCGGCGGTCAGGTCCGCGTCGGCGGTGACTTCCACACCCTTGATCTCGGTTTTTTCCCGGTTGCCGACCCAAACGCCGTTTTTCTCGGTCAGTCGCTCACCGAAGTCCGAGTCCGACTCGTAGTAGCTCACTTCCAGGTGATAGCGATCCCAGTCGAATCGGGTCCCGATCTCGCGGTTGTCGGTCACAATAGGCTGAAGCTGCAATAGGTTGTCGACGTCCTGGCCCGGGTCACTGATCCCCCTGAGCACCCGTCCCACGTCCGGCATGCCAAAGCCTTCGGAGTAATTGGCAAACACCTGGGCCCAGTCGGTCAACTGATAGACCACACCGGCATTGAACAGGGTTTCATCAAAGTCCGGGTTACCCCCCTGAACCGTGACATTGTCCTGGGTAACATTGCTGCGATCGATGGTGTTGTAGGTATCTACCTTGAGTTCGGCCTGTTCATGACGAACACCACTGTGCAGGGTCAGATCCTCGGTAACTGCAAGGTCACCCTGCAGGAATACAGCGTAATTACGGAACCGGGATTCCGGCACATAGGTGCGACCAGTATGCACCAGATCCTGCTGGGTTTCGTCCTGGAGAACATCCAGCCCCGCAGTCAGGCTCAGGCGGTTATCCAGCAAACCACGCCGGGTGAGGGTGAACTTGCCGCCAAGCTTGTCGGACTCGTTACGGGTCTGGTCAAACCGGGCATTGCCATCCGCATCCTGATAAGGGAAGAACGGAGTCGTGGCAAACTGTGCCCGGAACGTCTGGCTGTACAGCTGAGCGTCAACCTCATTGCCCAGCCAGTTGCCGTGGGAGTATGAGAGACGAGCCGTGGTTACCTCGTTATAACCGGGATCTCCATCGGGATTGCCCTTGCGGGCTGTGGTGGGCACGCCGTTGGCACGGTCGCCGGGCACCGGCTCATAGTCGCCATTACCTTCCAGCTCAAATCGGTTGATGAAAAACTCGATGTTCTGGTCATCATCCAGCCAGTAACCCAGCTTGGCGAGTACGTCATAACTTTCGGAGTTCTGGATTTCCCCCGGGTAGGCCACGCCCACGGGACGATCCTTGCCGTCGTAGAACACGCCGCGTTCCTGGAAGCTACCACCTACAAGATAGTCCCAACGGTCCTGCTGACCGCTGACACGATAACCGACCTTGTAGCCCTGGCCATCGGATTTCACATCGTCGTCCGTGGTCACACTGGCGGAAACCGATTGGTTGATCTCGCCACTCTCTGGCTTTTTGGTCACGAAGTTGATGATACCGCCGGTGGCGCCAAGGCCATGCTCTGCACTTGCCCCGTGAATCACTTCGATGCGTTCCACCAGCTCCAGGTCGATGGTGTAGCTGTCGCGGGCGCTGTCCCGCAGCGGATTGCTCTGGGGCACGCCGTCTACCAGGAACAGTGGCGATCTGCCCCGGAAGGTTTCGCCGGCGTTGGAGAGTTTTTGCCGGCCCGGTGAATAGGAAGGGATCAGGTTGCCAAGTACCTCTCCGGGATCATTGGAAATCGCCAGCTGCTGTTCAATCTGTTCCCGGGTAATGATGGTGGTTTTCTGGGGCGTTTCCCCAACGGTGCTTTTATTGCGGGTCGCGTTGATGACCAGATCAGGCAGCCTGTCCGCCTTGTCATCCGCGGAGTTATCGGCCTTCGATTGCGCCAGCCCCGTCCCGGGAACTGCCATCGTCAGGGCCAGAAGCAGGACTCGTGACTCCGGAGTTTTCATAAGCATTGTTACCTCGTATTAATGAGGCGCAAATGCTAACGATTCGCATTACTGAATGCAATGAGCGAATCAGTTCATCACCCGGTTCACCTGCTCCACAAACGCCGCCGGCAGCACATCAATCACCGGGCGCTGGTCACCGCTCATTTCCGGCGCCGGGGTGTCCGGTTCCGTCGCAATAATGGACGGGTTCTCTGACCAGTGCAGCAGTTGCAGCTGACCATCGGCCTGCTCCACCAACGCGGTACAGTGCTCTACCCAGTCCCCATCGTTGCAATAGAGGCCTTCGGTGCTTCTGAGGAAACCAGCAGAGTGAATGTGGCCACAGATGAAGCCGTCATAGTGACCCCGCTCGGCTGCGGTCAGCGCGGCCAGTTCGAAACGACGAATGAAGGTGCGTGCCTTGCCAATACGGCTTTTGACCCAGGCCGCCAGCGACCAGTAGGGCTTGCCGTTGAGCCGGCGCCAGGCGTTGAACCAGCGATTGAGTCGCAGCAGGAGTCCGTGGGCACGATCCCCCACCAGCAACATCAGCGGGCTGCAGCGCACCACCTGATCAAACTGGTCACCGTGGCAGACCAGGAATCGCCGGCCATCGGTTGTGGTGTGGACCGCCTTGTAGCGGATCTCGATACCGGAAATGGTCTGGCCACAGAAGCGACGGACAAATTCATCGTGATTGCCCGGCACATACACCACCCGGGTACCGGTTGCGGCCAGCTCCAGGAGTTTGTGGATAACCGCCTGATGGGACTGGGGGAAATGCACACGCCGCTGCATGGCGATCAGGTCAACGATATCCCCCACCAGGTAGAGGGTCTCGCAACGGACGTTGTTGAGGAAATCCAGCAGATAGTCCGCCTGACAATCCGCCGTCCCCAGGTGCACATCGGAAATGAACACGCTCCGGTAGTTCCACATTTCGTCTCCCACCCTTCAGCCATGCTGGATAGGGCCACTGTCACAAAGGTGGGTGACAGGAACATGACAGCGAGACGACGTTTTCAAGACGCCGGAGGACAGCGCGCCCACAATCCGGAGCACGCCGCCAGCCGGGTCAGATTAACGCAGGTCCGGATTCAGGGTGTAGGTCCCGGTCACCCTGGCGCTGGCCAGCACATGGCCGGCCATGGCTTCACGCACATCGTTGCCATCGAATTCACCCTCCAGGCCCAGGCTCTCGACATCCAGTGCATGGACTTCGTAGTGGTAATGATGAAGGATCTCATCGTTCCAGGGTGGGCAGGGGCCATCATAGCCGGCGTAGGTGCCAGCCATATCGGGGTTTCCAGCCAGGAACTGGGTATAGTTGTTCACCCCCCGGATACCGATCGGGCCCGGGCCGGGTTCCTTGCCCTTGGGAATAACGCCATCGCTGTCCTCACCCTCGGGAATCCGGTTTGTGGCGGCAGGGACGTCCACCAGCAACCAGTGGAAAAAGTCCACCCGCGGGATGTCCTTTGAAACCGTCTTGCCCTCCTGGTTCACATCGTCCGCCACGCTCGGCACGTCAGGATCAAACATCATGACCACGAAGCTCCGGGTGCCTTCCGGTGCGCCTTCCCAAGTGATTTCCGGATTCCGGTTGGGGCCGAAACTCATGTGGTCTTCCTGGCTGTAGACGCCAAACGCGAATTTTTCAGGAATTGGCTGACCTTCCTCTATGCCTCGAACCTCTAGTTTCACGGTGTTGCCTCCTGTTGATGGTTGGCCTTTATCTCAGTGACTGTGTCCCGAAAACGTCCGTACTGTGATAAAAAGGTTTTAACAGTGGTGTTGTACGTCTGTCCAGATTAACAGACCTCACCAGCACGAACACAGAACCGGACTCCGGCCCGGTTACACCAGCCCGAGCGACAGTCATACTGCATGTTCCACCAAGGCGACATCATTCATCATACCCGGGATGCCCTGGGCGGCATCCTGGTAATCGACTACCGCAAACACCGGGTCCTGACCTTTGATTCGGTGTTTGAGCAAAGCAAGATTGATCGCCGCCGGCCCCACCTCCCGGTACACGAATACAACCGCGCCATGATGCTGCCGGCGGCGTTTGCCAGGCCCCGGCATGTCACGGTGCTGGGGCTCGGTGGCGGCGTCATGGTGAATGCGTTCCATCACCTGTACCCGGACTGCCGGATTCACGCCGTCGAGCTGAGACCGGCGGTTGTGGACGTGGCACGGGAGTTTTTCAGTTTACCGGACAGCGACCGCCTGGCCGTCACTATCGCCGATGCACGCAATGCCCTGGGCGCCCTGCCGGACGCCAGCACCGACATGATCCTGGCGGACCTCTACAACGCCGACCGCATGAGCCCGGCCCAGGCCCAGCGTCATTTTGTGGATGAATGCAGCCGGGCCCTGACCGACGGCGGCTGGCTGGCACTGAATTACCACCGCACCCCGGATCCGGAAGGGCCCTATTTTCGCCAGTTAAAAAAACACTTTGCGGTGTTGCTGATGTTCCGGAGCAAGAGCAACAACACGGTCATCTACGCCAGCAAGCGCCCCTTCGATGCCCTGCATTCAAAAGACCCGCTGCTGGCAGAGCTGGAAAAGCGCTTGCCGATCGCCTGGCGCAAGCTGATGACCCGGGTCAGCCGGCTGTAGCCAAAACATGCTCAGGTCCACTTTTCCCTTGGCGGTTGATAATGCTTCATCTGGTCAAGCAGGGCGGCCGGATCATCTGCGGTAATGAGCATGTCGATGTATTCCTGTTTCAGGAACCCCGCCCGTTCCATGGCAGAGGCCATGGACAGCAACGGGTCATAGAAACCATTGACGTTATAGAGCGCACAAGGCTTGTGGTGAAACCCCAATTGCCCCCAGGTCCAGGCCTCGAATATTTCCTCCAGAGTGCCGATACCGCCGGGCAGGGCGACAAAACCATCCGCCAGTTCCGCCATCTTCGCCTTGCGCTCGTGCATGTCTTTGACCACATGCAGTTCGGTTAATCCGCTGTGGGCCAATTCCCGGTCACGCAAGTGCTCCGGAATCACGCCACAGACCCTGCCGCCAGATTCCAGCGCCGAGTCCGCGACTATCCCCATCAGCCCGACGTGGCCGCCACCAAAAATCACATCGGCGCCATTGCGCCCGAAGAAGGTGCCCAGCTCCCGCGCCTTGTTGGCGAATACAGGGTCATTTCCGGTCCTGGACCCGCAATAAACCGCAATTTTCATCCAATCTCCTCACAAAGTAGCAGTCAGGTGGCTCCGAGGTCGCATTGAGCCAACCGTCGAAAACTCTAGCATGGAAGTTTAAACAACAAGAACTGCAGGAGTACCCCATGACCGGGCGCATCGTGCTCCTTCTTGTCTGCCTGTCCTGGATAGCCACGACCCACGCAGAGCTTTCAGGGGAACGGCAGGCACTGATCCAGGAGCTGTTCCCTTCAGCAACCGTCATCCGGGACCAGTTGCCGGATTTTCCCGTGTATCCGGTGTACCAGCTCCAGGAACTGCTGGGCTATGCCTATGAGTCCACCGACTTTACCCGCTTGCAGGGTTTTGCCGGCAAGCCGATCAGACTGTTGATCGGGTTGGACACCCGGGGCCGGTTCACCGGTGTCCGGGTATTGCATCACCATGAACCGGTGTTTCTCCACGGTCTGGGGGAAGAACCGCTGTTCGAATTTACCGAGCAATACAAGGGCCGTTCACTGCGGGAGCAGATCATCGTCAGCACCTCCAATTCCCGCCGCTCGGGTCGGGATGCCGGAGGCAACGTGGTGCACTTTGACGGGGTCAGCAAGGCTACGGTGTCTGTGCTGATTCTCAACGACACCGTGCTGTCTTCGGCATTGCAGGTCGCACGCAAGAAACTGGAGGGTTTCGCCCAGGCGACTCCGACACGGGCAAATCCGGACTTCTATGAGCCGCTGTCCTGGCATCAACTGATTGACCGGGGCTACATCGGCCATTGGCGAGTGAATGCAGCCACCATTGAAAACCAGATCGGCCGCCCCCTGTCGGACTATCCCGGGGATCTGGAGCCACCAGAGGGGGCGCCCTTCAGCGAGCTGTATTTTGGTTACATCAACGCGCCCATTGTCGGTCGCAATCTGCTGGGCGACGACGGCTACAGGCAATTGATGGCCAGGTTTGAAGACGGCGCCCAGATTCTCGCCATCCTGTCGCGGGGGGAGTTCCTGCACGTTGCGGAAGACTTTGTACCCGGAAGCACACCGGACCGCCTGGGCCTGATCCAGAATAACCTCGCCGTAGAAATCCGCGACCTCGACCTTCTGGACAGGAATCTGGAGTTTCAGGCCGCCGGAATGCCGTCCTTCGATGCCAGCAACCTGTTCCGGGTAGGTGGCAGCACAGGTTTCAATCCGGGTGCGGAAGCCGAACTGAAACTCAATGTCGAACTGGCACGCAATCATTTGGTGATCGATCGCACGACCCTGGACATTCCCGTCCGGTTCAACGGAGACATGTTCGAGACTGTAGACGTTGCCGCGTCTCCGGAAGACTCACGGGAACCGGTATGGATCGGTCTGTGGAAGGAACGCTGGTGGCAGATCTCACTTCTGGTGGCCGGTCTTGCTGTGCTCACCGTGTTTTTCGCCAGACAGAAATCCCTCAGCCGCCACCCACGGCTGGTGCATCGGTTCCGCTGGGGCTTCTTGTTATTTACCCTGTTTTTTATCGGCTTTTACGCCCAGGGCCAGCTCTCGGTGGTGAATATCTACACACTGTTCCTGGCAATCTGGGACGGTTTCTCACTGGACGTGTTCCTGCTGGACCCGGTGATTTTTATCCTCTGGACCTACACCTTCATCACCCTGTTTATCTGGGGCCGGGGCCTGTTCTGCGGCTGGCTGTGTCCGTTCGGAGCTCTACAGGAAATGGCCGCCTGGCTGGGCGGGAAACTGAAATTCAGACAGGTCCGGGTGCCGGAACACTGGCACCGCAGACTGATCCTGATCAAGTATCCGATTCTTCTGGGGCTGGTTGGCACAGCCTTCTATTCACTGACCCTGGCGGAACAACTGGCGGAAGTGGAACCCTTCAAGACCAGCATCACCCTGTTCTTTGTCCGCTACTGGCCGTTTGTTGCGTATGCGGTGGGGCTGCTGGTGATCGGCATGTTCATCCACAAGTTCTATTGTCGCTACCTGTGCCCGCTGGGGGCCGGTCTGGCGGTGCTGGGCCGGTTCCGGCTGTTCAGCTGGCTGGATCGGGTCGAGCTGTGCGGCAATCCCTGCCAGCACTGCAAGAACGAGTGCGGCATCAACGCCATCCGCAAGGATGGTCGGGTGGATTACGATGAATGTATCCAGTGCCTGGAATGCGTGGTTATCCTGCGGGATGCGGAGCAATGCGTGGACAAGCGGGTACAGAACAAGAAGCGCGAAAGGCAGGCCAATATACTGGCCACGGATGCGGGCTGAACCTGTCAGTTTGTTACTGAATCACCAATCCGGTTATCATTGAATGACTATTCAAGTACAGATGCCCGCGGATTGCAGCTATGGCCAGACATGCACGCTATGACCGAAAAACCGCCCTGGAAAAGGCCGTCGGCCTGTTCTGGGAGAAGGGCTATCACGGCAGCTCCATGAAACAGATTGAGCACGCCCTGGATATGCGCCCCGGCAGCATTTACGCCACCTTCGGCAGCAAGGACGGACTGTTTTCGGAAGCGCTGGCCTCCTACGCAGAACAGGGCGGCCGGGAAATGGCAGCGCACCTTGAACCGTACGACTCCATCGTGGACGGCCTGCAGGATTACCTGCGCACCATTGCCGCCAAGTGCGGCCCCGATACAGAGGCGCCATCACGAGCCTGCATGATCGTAAAAACCCTGCTGGAATCCAGCAACACCCACAGTGCGCTGGCAGCCCTGGCCAACCGCATTCTTTCTGCCATTGAATGCGCTCTGAAAGCCGCCCTGGAACAGGCGAAAGCCCGGGGAGAACTGGCCTCAACAGCGGATTGCAGTCGCCTGGCCAGGTTGCTCCAGGCCCAGATCATGGCACTGCGTGCGATGGCTGAAAGGGACCTGACGGAGGAACAGTTACAGGCCCTGGGGGACGACATGGCCGCCATCCTTGATGGATACCGTACTCACCACTGAGCACCTCCCTGAGAGGTGACTTAAGGGAATGGGGGACATAGGTCCAATTGTACCTGTTGTCCTCTCCGCGTTAGTATTAATCCGGCTGCGTTAGCACCCTACCTATCACAGGATCCCAGTGAGGACAGCCAAGCGTTTTTGTCCCGAGAGCGCTTGGCTCTCTTCACTTAAAGGTCTGACTGTTATGGATAATCTTCATCACATTGTCGTGGTCGGCGGTGGCGCCGGCGGTCTTGAGCTCGTCACCAGCCTGGGTAACAAGCTTGGAAAAAAACGCAGGGCGCGCATTACCCTGGTGGATGCTGGCCTGACCCATGTCTGGAAACCCCTGCTCCATGAGGTGGCCTCCGGGTCACTCGATGCCAGTGCCAACGAGATCAACTACCGCGCCCACGCTCAAAAGCACCATTACGAGTTCCAGCTTGGCTGCATGAGCGGACTGGATCGTGACGCCAAACAGCTGGTGATCGCGCCGTTTAATGATGAAGAAGGCGTGGAAGTGGTTCCCGAGCGTCGCATCAGCTATGACACCCTGGTGATGGCTGTCGGCAGTACTGCCAATGATTTCGGCACTCCCGGCGCCCAGGAGCACTGCCTGTTCCTGGACAGCCTGACACAGGCACGCCGTTTCCATAACCTGTTGCTCAATGCTTTCCTGCGCAAGAATCACGACGCCAATCAGGGCCAGACTCACGAACTGCCGATCACCATCATCGGCGCCGGAGCCACCGGCGTGGAACTGGCGGCGGAGCTGCGCCTGGCCTCGCGGGAGTTACCGGTATTTGGCATGAACCACCTGCAGGCATCGGATGTATCGATTTCTGTCATCGAAGCGGCGGACCGTATCCTGCCGGCATTGCCCGAACGCCTGTCCGCCGCCGCAACCCGCGAACTGGGGCGGCAAAGCGTCAAGGTCATGACCGGACAACCGGTGAGCGAAGTGCGTAAGCAGAGCATTGTGATGAAGGACGGCACCGAGCTGCCTTCGGAAATGACCATCTGGGCGGCCGGCATTAAGGCGCCCGGCTTCCTCGCGGAGCTCGACGGGCTCGAAGTGAACCGGGGTAACCAGCTGGTGGTGGAGCAGACCCTGCAAACCACCCGTGACAGCAGTATTTTTGCCCTGGGCGACTGTGCCGCCTGTCCCCAGCCGGATTCCGACAGGCCGGTCCCCCCCAGGGCCCAGGCCGCCCACCAGCAAGCGGATGTGCTGTTCAAGACGCTCTGTAACCGCCTTGAAAGCAAAGAGGCCATACCCTTTGTCTACAATGACCACGGTTCGCTGATCAATTTCAGCCACTACACCACCGTTGGCAACCTGATGGGTAACCTGTCCGGTCGTGGCATGTACATCGAAGGTAAGGTCGCCCGCCTGTTTTACGTCTCCCTGTATCGCATGCATCAGGTCGCCCTGCACGGATTCCTGAGGACCGGCGTTATCTGGCTGATGGACAAGATCAGCCGCGCCATGCAGCCGAGACTGAAACTGCACTAAAGCGGAATGGAGCGGGTGAAGGGAATCGAACCCTCGTATGCAGCTTGGGAAGCTGCCGTTCTACCATTGAACTACACCCGCAATACGCCTCTCGTTACGGCAATATAAGCGGACTTGCCACGGCTCGGCAAGCCCCGGGGCTGGCAATTTTCCTTCGCCGCCCCCGGAGCGCTCCTGCTATGCTCACACAGTAACTGACGGAGATTCGATGGACCCCACGTTCACCCTGATTGGCGCCCTGATGCTGGTCATCAGCATTGTACTGAGCCCGCTTTCCAGCCGGGTCGGTATGCCTGTACTGCTGATTTTCCTGATTGTCGGGATGATGATGGGAGAAGACGGCCCGGGTGGCATCGATTTCGACAATTTCGAGCTTGCCTTCGTGATCGCCAACCTGGCGCTCGGGGTGATCCTGCTGGACGGTGGCATGCGCACCCGGGCAGAGACTTTCCGGGTTGGTCTTCGGCCGGCACTGATGCTGGCCACATTCGGTGTGTTCCTGACCGCCGCAGGTTCCGGCCTGGTGGCGTGGTGGGTGTTCGATCTCCACTGGATGACCGCTCTGCTGATCGGCGCCATCATCTCGTCCACCGACGCGGCAGCGGTGTTTTCACTGCTTCAGGGCCGCGGCCTGCACCTCAATGAACGGGTCAGCGCCACGCTGGAGATCGAGTCCGGCAGCAACGATCCGATGGCCATTTTCCTGACCCTGATGCTGGTCACCATGATCGCGGAGAACAGTCAGGGCGCCAACTGGGGCGGTTTGCTGATGCTGGTCAAGCAGTTCGGGATCGGCGGCATTGCCGGTATTCTTGGCGGCCATGTAGTGGTTCAACTGGCCAACCGCATCCGCCTGACACCGTCGCTGTATCCGTTGCTGGTGGCTGCGGCCGGCATTGCCGTATTTTCCGGCACCAACGCCCTTGGCGGCAGCGGTTTCCTTGCCATCTACCTCACTGGGGTGGTGATCGGCAACCGCCCGGTACGCATGATGCCCATGATCCTGCAGGTCCATGACGGTCTCGCCTGGCTGTCGCAGATCAGCCTGTTCCTGATCCTCGGGTTGCTGGTGACCCCGTCCGACCTGTGGAGCCTGGCCGGCGCCGGCCTGATCCTGGCGCTGTCGCTTATTTTCCTGATTCGTCCGCTGACCGTGCTGATCACCCTCTGGCCGTTTGGTTTCAATCGCCGGGAGCTTGGCTTTATCAGCTGGGTCGGCCTGCGCGGGGCGGTGCCGATTGTACTGGCGCTGTTTCCGATTATTGCCGACCTGCCCGATGCCCAACTGCTGTTTCACGCTGCCTTCTTCATCGTTCTGGTGTCGCTGATCGTGCAGGGCACCACCATGGCGCCCCTGGCCCGCAAACTCGGCCTGGAAATTCCGGCCGGCGACGACCCATACCGGCGTCTGCCCCTGGATGTACCCGCGACCGGTGACCATGAACTGATGCTGTTCCCGTTGAGGGGTGACAACTGGAAAACGCCCCGTCCCCTTGGCCAACTGCGCTTGCCATCCAACACCGCCATTGCCGGTGTGTTTCGCAAACGCATCTGTCACCAGCCCAGCCCCGAAATGGAAGTCTCCAGCGGTGATGTCATCGCCATGTTTGCCACGCCGTCCGACCTGTCCGAGCTGGGCAAGGCACTCAGTGGTCGACAGGCGCCGAAACATCTCGCCGAACGCGCATTCTTCGGTGACTTTGTCCTCAATGGCGACGCGTTGTTGGGGGATGTGGAACAGGTGTACGGTATCGAGTTTGACGAACTGCCTCCCGAGCTGTCTCTGGCAGAATGCTTCGCGCGCCGTACCAAGGGCCACCCGGTAGTCGGTGACAAGGTGATTCTCGGACCGGTCACCCTGGTAGCCCGGGCGACCGAAGCCGATCGCGTCACCAAGGTCGGCCTGAAGATGGACAGCTCACAAAACAGGCGGTCCGGTTAATAGATAACCAAAAAAGTTAACAAAACCCATTAACAATCTTGCGGTCGGCTATGCTATAAACTGTGCCAGACCAATATTAATCATTAGTAACTTATGGCCATGACTGTCCGGATGCCTCTATTTTTGTTCATGTTTGTCGCCAGCCTACTGGCGCCGCTATCGTCTGCCTCAGCAACCGAGTTGCTGGCCCGCGCGGAATCCCGGATACCCGAGGAAAAACCATCTCTCGACCATCCCCGGGGCATCGACAAGGTACTGGTGCGCAAAAGTGAACGCAGGTTATACCTGATGGATGACGAGGAAGTGGTCCGCAGTTATCGGATTTCCCTGGGCGAGAGTCCCGAGGGCCACAAGCTGTACGAGGGGGACGAACGCACTCCCGAAGGGGACTATCAGCTGGACTGGCGCAATGCCAACAGCGATTTCTACAAGTCGATTCATATCTCCTACCCCAATGAGCGGGACCAGGAACTCGCGCAGGCCTGGGGCCTGGATCCCGGCGGCAGCATCATGATCCACGGTCTGCCAAACGAAGCCGGAGATATGGCATTTGCCTACACCGGCCTGGACTGGACCAACGGCTGCATCGCGGTGACCAACGAGGAAATGGACGAAATCTGGAACCTGGTGGCTGACGGCACGCCCATCCGCATTCTGCCCTGAAACCTCCAAAGTGCCTGGTATGACGGCAACCAGCTTTCTTTTTTATTAAGTTGTTGTCATAAGGCCAAAACTTTTACGTATCCTTAGTTAACATTTTCCCGCAGAGTGTTTTACACTGTTTAACGACTCCGGTAGTCAAAGCCTATCGGGCCTGGTTTGACAGGACGTCATCTGACTGGCTTCTGGATCACAGGAAATAAAACGACCAATAAGGGGAAAAGATATGCGTAAACTGACGATCGCAGGGTTTGCATTGGCCACCGCACTGACTGCAGGTTGTGCCACCACTGACCAGGGAGCTATCGACGAAGCAAATGCTAACGCAAGCTCCGCTGAGCAGACTGCTGAAAATGCCCTGAACACTGCCAACAGCGCTTCCAGCGCTGCACGCTCTGCCCAGCAGACTGCAGACGAAGCACTGGCTGCTGCGAAAGCTGCCCAGCGTGCTGCTGACGAAGCAAACGAGCGTGCCAAGCGTATGCTCGAGCGTGCCAGCCAGAAGTAAGGCTGATGCGTCATGAAAAAGGCCGGACTCATCCGGCCTTTTTCATGTCTGACATCTGGTGATTATTCCCCGGAATCCGAATCCTTCGGTTTGTTGTTAAGCCCCTGCTTCTGTTTCTCCATGAAGGACTTCAGCATATCCATGGGCAGCGGGAACACGATAGTGGACGAATTGTTGTTGCTCATATCCGCCAGAGTCTGCAAATAACGAAGCTGCATGGCGCCTGAATTGGTGGACATCACTTCGGCCGCTTCCACCAGTTTCTTTGATGCCTGCAATTCGCCTTCGGCATGAATCACCTTGGCTCGCCGTTCACGCTCCGCTTCTGCCTGACGCGCAATAGCGCGGATCATGTTCTCATTCAGATCCACATGCTTGATTTCCACGTTCGCCACCTTGATACCCCACTCCTCGGTCTGGGCATCAATGATCTCCTGAATATCAATGTTGAGCTTGTCACGCTCTGACAGCATCTCGTCCAGATCATGCTTACCCAGCACCGAACGCAAGGTGGTTTGCGCCAGCTGGCTGGTTGCCGCCGCGTAATCCTCGACCCGGATGATCGAGCGCTCAGGATCCACCACGCGGAAATACAGGACGGCGTTTACCCGCACGGTGACGTTGTCCTTGGAAATAACATCCTGACTCGGTACGTCCAGGGTGATCACACGCAGGTCCACCCTCACAATTTGTTGGATACCGGGAATCACAATGATCAGACCCGGCCCCTTCACGCCCTGGAAGCGGCCGAGGAAAAAGACCACACCACGCTCGTACTCAGGCAGGATCTTGATCGCCGACCCAAGAATCAGAAGCAGCACCACCGTGGGTGCAAGATAGGGAATCAGATCACCAAACATCATAACGTCTCCTTCGTTGGGTTTGTCGTCGCGTCTCCCGGCTCCACAACCACCGTCAGCCCTTCTATTGCCGTCACATTCAGCTCATCACCGGTCTTGACCGGTGAGCTGCTGGTGGCATTCCAGCGTTCACCACTCATACGCACATGCCCATGGTAGCTGCCATCCCTGGGCTCGAAATCATCCAGGGCCCGGGCCTGTTCATGGGAAATCTGTTCCGGACCGCTCACCGGATGCCGCTTGCGCAAACCGATGAACCGCGTCGCTGTCCACAGGATGAAGCCTGCGGCAACCGCTGCGGTTCCACCCACCATCGGCAGCGAAATATCCCGGTGACTGCCATCCATAAGAATCACCGAGCCGGTTATAAACGCGACAATCCCGCCTATACCCAATATGCCAAAGCTGGGCATGAAGGCCTCCCCGACGATGAACGCCAGACCCAGCAGGATCAACGCCAGGCCGGCGTAGTTCACCGACAGCACCTGGAAGGCAAACAGGGCCAGAATCAGACAAATGGCCCCGATAACACCCGGGAAAATAGCGCCCGGGTTGGAGAGTTCGAAAATGATGCCGTAGAACCCGATGATCATCAGGAAATACGCGACATTGGGATTGGTGAGTACTGACAGTAAACGGGTACGCCAGTCCGGTGCCGAGTGCACCAGTTCGAGGTTGGCCGTTGCCAGAGTGACCTCTCCGCCTGCCGTCCTTACAGTGCGGCCGTCTATCTGCCTCAGCAGGTCGGGCAGGGTACTGGCGACCACGTCCACCACGTTCTTTTCCAGGGCTTCTGTGGCGCCCAGGTTAACCGCTTCGCGGACGGCCTCTTCCGCCCAGTCGGCATTACGACCGTGACGTTCCGCCAGACCACGGATATAACTGACAGCGTCTTCCAGCACCTTGCGTTCCATCGCCGTTCCGCCACGGCGTTTACTGTCGCTTTCACTGGCTTCTTCTTCGGAACCACTATCCGTTTCGGCGTCCTTACCCTCCTCGGCCTGCTCGTCAGGTTCTTCCGCCGGTGGATCATCCATGCCCGGAACTCCACCCATCTGCACCGGGGTTGCGGAGCCCAGGTTGGTGGCCGGCGCCATGGCGGCAATGTGACTGCCATAAAGAATGTAGGTGCCGGCACTGGCCGCGCGAGCCCCCTCGGGGGAGACGTAGGTGGCAACCGGCACGGATGAGGCGAGAATGTCCTTGATGATTCCGCGCATGGACTCCATCAAGCCCCCCGGAGTGTCCATCCGGATGACGACCAGCCCGGCGCCCTCCGATTCCGCACGCTGTATGCCACGCACCACGTAATCCATGGTCGCCGGGCCAATGGCGCCCTCGACAGTCAGTACCAGCGCGGTATCAGAAGCCTTTTCCTGCGCATAGACAGAATAGGCCAGGGAACCCAGCGCCAGCACGGTTCCAAGCAGAAATACAAACAGGGACCAGGTGAATCCCCTGGAGGACAGTGATCTCATGGGACGGCTCGTCTTCATTAACTCCTCCCCGGATCAGAGCGATGGGTCAGAACATTCGGGCCAACACCGACACTGGCAGCCGCTTCATCAGGAAACCCAGAGGTGTCCATGGCCATCCAGGCACGAAACACTCGGGTTTCTCCGACTCGATCGCTTTGACCATGGCCTTGCAGCCGGTTTCAGCGTCCACGATGAAGGGCGTGTTTTTCACTTTCTCATTAATCTCAGTACGAATATAGCCCGGATACAAGGTTGTGACCCGAATTGGAGACTTTTGTTTCACCAGCTCCACCCGCAAGCCTTCCATCAGGGCCGCCAGACCGGCCTTGGTGGCCGCATAGGTAGTGACATTCTTTGGCATCCCGCGCACTGCCGTCACCGACGATACGGCAACCAGGTGGCCCCGGTTCTGCTCGCGGAATATCTCCATGGCGGCCTCGATCTGGGCCAGGGCCGACACGAAGTTGGTTTCGGCGGTTTGCTTGTTGGCTTGGAAGCGCCCGGTCCCCAGGGGTTGGCCCTTACCAATACCGGCGTTGACGATGATGCGGTCCAGAGTGCCAAACTCCGACTGGAAACCCCGGAATACCTCGAATACCTGTTCGTGATCGTTCACATCCAGTGCCTGGAGGCTGATACGAATAGCCGGGTACTGTCGCCGCAGCTCGTCCCGTAATGCTTCAAGCCGTTCCGTGCGACGGGCACACAGCGCCAGATTGTCTCCACGAGCGGCAAATTCCCTGGCCATGCCTTCGCCAAGGCCGGAGCTGGCGCCGGTGATCAGAATCGTACGCGTCATGGGGTGTCCTTGTTATTCTTGAATGGATAGAGGGACCGGCCTCAGAACCAGAGCTGTGGCCCCTTTTCGTTGCGGTCGACATCAGCCGGTTTTTCCGCGTTACTGTCGTCCGATGCCAGCTGGCGGACCCGGACCCGTTCTCCCACCATGGTGGGAAGGCCATCCGCCTGATCGACGGCGAGCTCTATGGCGCGACGCTGGATTTCAACGCCGGGTTTGCGCTGAAGGAAGCTGTCCAGCGCTTCCGTCACCTCCTGCCACAACCACTCCCGGTCCTGGTCGCTGTATTCCTCATGGGGACGATGCACTTCCAGCCAGACTTCCCCGCCAGACAGACCAATCTTTACCGGCTGCTTGATCACCCGTACCGGCGTGCCCTTGCTGACCTGGTAAACAAAGCGTGAAATGTCCTCGTTGTACATGCGGAAACAACCGTGACTGACCTGCATGCCGACCCCGAACTGCTTGTTGGTGCCGTGGATCAGGTAGCCCTCCTCACTGAGCATCAGGGCATGACTGCCCAGCGGATTACCGGGGCCGGGGGGGATCATTCTTGGCAGGTAGTCACCAGAGGCCTCGTATTCGGCGCGAATGCTGGCCGGCGGGTACCAGGCAGGCGACTCCAGCGGCATGGTGACTTCGGCATCCGTCAGCGGCGACGGATTGTCATCGGTGCCCACGCCGACCGGGTATACCTGGACACCTTTGTCGGTAAAGTAATACAGACGATACTCCGCCAGATTGATGACAATGCCCTTGCGCTCAACATCGGGCAGGACATACTGACGGGGCAGGGTGATGCGTGTGCCATCCCCCGGCAGCCAGGGGTCAACACCGGGGTTGGCTTTCACCAGTTCCAGGTAGCCCAGACTCAGCTCGTTACCAATGGCCGCGAAGGTATCCTCATACTTTGTAGTAAACACGGACAGTGAACCGGCGAGATCCCCATCGATGGCAAACGCCGGCACCCGCGGTTTGCGATCCGGCGCTTCAGCAGCATCGATGACCCGGGTCTTGTCCTGTTCCGCCCCATAGGCGCCAGTCCAGGACAGAACAAAGCCGACCGTCATCAACGCCAGAATTCGTTTACACCACATAGCTTTTCCACACCACAAAGAAAACCCGTTGAGCGGACACTCAGGCCGTAGCCAGGGCCGCCCAGACCGTTGCAATCGCCAGGACAACGAAAAGAACACTGGCACCAATACGGGCCGTTGCCAACGGCAAACGGTCCATTAACCACTTCCCCGCCATAATAACCGGAATGTTGGCCAACAGCATCCCGACGGTTGTACCGATAATAACCCAGACGGTCTCTGTGTATCGTGCTGCCAACACTACGGTTGCCACCTGGGTCTTGTCGCCGATCTCGGCGATAAAGAACATCACGGTCGTCGCCATGAACGCGCCCATGCCCAGAAACTTCGAATCGTCGCTGTCATCCTTGTCAGGAATCAGCAACCACAGTGCGATGGCGACAAAGCTCACGGCCAGGATCCAGGGCAGCCAGGTTTCCGGTATCCATTTGGCAACCCAGGCCCCCAGCATGGCCGAAAGCGCATGATTCAGAACCGTGGCGACAAAAATACCAAGAATAATGGGCCAGCGCTGGGCGTAACGCGCTACCAGGAACAGTGAAAGCAGCTGGGTCTTGTCACCTATTTCAGCAATGGCAACGGCGAGGGTAGAAGAGAGAAAAGCGTCCATGAAATGCCCCAGGGCGGAATTTCAGACATGAGACAGCCACCTTCCGCCCTTTGGAGGTGTCTGCCTCAGGTCTTGCCAATCTCGCCGCTATTCCACTATCTGGTTAGGGCGGGACACGATAGCCATGGGGATTGGGCCCCAAGTATGTTGACTACCATCCGGCCCGCTGAACTCACCGCGGGCGGAGGCTACTCCCCTGAAGGAAGCTGCATACTACCCGATGCCAATTTCCAGTTCAATTACGCTCGCATCCGCCATACCGGTATAGCCGCCACCGCCACGAACAGCGCCACCAGCCACCATGCCGAATGGAAGGCGCCGATGGTAGGAATACCCCCGGCGTGATCCCCGAACTCGATGGTCAGGGCGACAATGTTGACGCCGTAGGCGCCGCCGAGCTGCCGGGTAAAGTTAATGGTGCTGGAGCCCGCCCCCAGATCATGGGGCTCAAGCGGATTCAGGGCGCCGGTCGACAATGCGGGCAACATGAACCCCAGGCCAACCCGGCCGAGGATGGTCCACAACGCCAGCCAGCCAAACGCGAGCTCCAGATCGGACATCGCGAACAACGCCGCAGATGCTGCAAACAGCACCATGCCGAAAACGACCAGGGCGCGGGAGCTGTGCTTGTCCGCCAGCCGCCCCGCCAGGGGAAAGGTCATGCCCAGGGCGATACCCGCAGGCAGCATCAACAGCCCCGCCTCGGTGGCAGAGAAGTTCAGGGCGGTTTGGACAAACAGGGGCACCAGATACGTGGAGCCAAACAACGCCAAGCCAAGTGCGAGGGCACCAAGATTGGCATAGAGGAATACCGGCTGTCGCAACAGTCGGAGATTCAGCAATGGGTGGCTGGTTCTGCGCTCCCGCCATACGAAAAGTAACAGGGTAGTCACCGCGACCAGACCTTCCAACACCAGCCAGTAGCGACTGTCGGCAGCATTTTGCAGCCGATTCAGAGCGTCCAGAGACACCGCGATGGTAGACCCCAGCAATAACAGGCCGGGCAGGTCAAAGCGATAGGGCGCTGGCCGCGACACCGGCAGCGGCAGAAAACGCCAGGCCATGAACACACCCAGCAAGGTGACCGGCGCAGGTGCAAACATCACATAGCGCCAGTCCAGTTGATCGACCAGAAAGCCGCCCAGAACCGGTCCCAGCGCAGGCGCCAGAATGACGCCCATGCCGTAGATCCCCATCGCCTGGCCACGACGCTCCCGGGGAAAAATCCGGAACACCAGGTACATACCCATGGGTTGCATCAATCCGGCCATGGCACCCTGACCGATACGGGCGGCGATCAATTGTTCCGGGGATGACGCAAACCCACCCGCCAAAGAAATCAGGCTGAACAGGGCCATGGCTGTTGCCAGGGTCTTGCGGAGACCGAAATGGTCCAGCAGCCAACTGGAGGTCAGCATGGTGGTGGTCATGGCGGCGATAAAACCGGTCGCCAGCCAGTGAACCTGACCCTGACGAATCCCGAATTCCAGCATGATATCGTGCAGCGCCACGTTGACCACCGTGGCACTCAGCACCGTTGCCATGGTACCCAGCATCACTGTGAAAACAGCCAGCCAGCGCCAGCGTTCACCGTATCGGGCCTTCAGCCCCTCCACCGTATTATCACTCAGAGCGAATGCTCCTCCAGGCCGGGTTCGTGCGTTTTATTTCTGCTTTTCGGCGTTTTCCAGAATTTTGTGAAAAACTTTGATGGCACAGTCGATTTCCTTGTCGGAAATCCCGTCCAGCATTTCCTCCCGCAGCTTGGAGGCACGCTCGGTCAGATCCTCCATAAAGGCACGACCGTTATCCGTCAGGTGCAGACGTCGGGCGCGGCGGTCATTGGGGCACGGGCGGCGCTCAATGAGGCCCTGCTGCTCCAGACTGTCCAGCAGACGGACAAGGGTGGGATTTTCAATGGCCATCAGGCTGGCGAGTTCTCGCTGGGTCAGGCCTTCGCCCCCTTCCCTGAGATAGACCATGGTGGTCCAGCGTGCCTGCGTCACACCCAGATCCTTCAGGCGCTCATCCAACAGTTTGCGCCAGCGGCGGGTGACCCGGGCAACGGCAAAGGGAAACTGATCTCTCATGGTCGGGAACTCCGATTAGGGACTGAATAATCACATAAAGCTAACAATAGTAAGCTAACCATTGAAATGAAAACAGATATTAATACAGAAACAATATTGGGGAAAACCGAAAGGCGGGCGAAAAAAGCCCGCCTGGACAGGCTATTGCAGGTTCATCCGGTCTGGCGGAGCTGATCTTCTTCCTGCATTTCCATGATTTCCGAGGATTCGTGGAAGTCCTCGTTGCGGGGATCTATTTCCGTCAGGACCGCAGAGGTTTCCGGCATGGCCGGTACGAAATGTTCCTGGTCCACCACCGCCACATCATCGGTATGGGTAATACGGTAGCTGGTCACCACCGCCAGCAACACCAGGAAGCCGGCATTCCCAAGGAACAATCCCCTCGGTCCCAACACACTGATCAGCTCCGCCATAACGATCGGCCCGATCACACTACCGATGCCATAGCTGAGCAACAGCGTCGCACTGGCGGCCACAATGCGATGACTGTCCATCCGGTCATTGGTGATCGCAACCGCAATCGGGTAAACCATGGCCGACAATCCAGTAAACAGGCCTACCAGTATCGTCAGTATCCATATTGTGCCCGCACCCAGCACAGCAACCAGACCCGCTGCTGTGGCCGCAGTCAACGCCACCCAGCACATCACCCGCCGCCGGTCAAAGCGGTCACACACACGACCAAGAGGCCACGCCAGCAGCATCGCCGCAATGATCGCGCTGGCCATGAAGGTGGATGTCCGGGCGACATCCAGCCCCACCATGGTGGCGTATACCGGACCGAGGGCGTAGAACGAGCCGATCAACACACCGCAGATCAGGGCTCCGGCAACACCACTGAAAGATTCCCGCCCAAGCTTGAAAAACGACATTCGCTCGGCCTGCTCAATGACCGGAGCCTCCATTGTCGTCAGGGACAGGGGAACCAGTGCCAACACGAGCAACATCGCCGCCAGCGAGAACGGCATGAAGTTCGCCGGATCACCGATGTTCACCACCAACTGGCCACCGGCGGCAGACAGGTAGAAAACAAACTGGTAAACCGCAAACAGGGCCCCCCGGTTGGCATTGGTGGCACGGCTGCTGAACCAGCTCTCGATCACCACCAGTACGCCCGCCATGCTGAACCCCGACAATACCCGCAGGACCGCCCAGAAAATCATGGAAATGGCCATGGGATACATCAGCGATGTCACGGCAGCCACCGCAGCGAATACCGCAAAGGCCCGAATATGGCCGACACGGGCAATGACCTTCTGGACATAGAGGGTGCCCAGGACAAACCCGATGGAATAACACACCAGCACCCAACCGATAATATTCGGTGCGACGGATTCAATGCTCAGGCGGATGCCCAGCAACGTCATCAGAAACGCGTTGCCGCTGACCAGCAGAATGATGCTGAGAATCAGGGCAGAAAGAGAAGTGACCATTCGGGTCATCTGACAGGCTCCGGACGTTGCAGGCTTGCGCTGGTGGATTGTGACAAAACATAGCAGCAAGGGCCGGTTTTTGCCGGGGGCGAATTAGAGCAGGCGCAGCCCGGCGTGACTACTACGCACTTCCCGAAGCCCGCCTCAAACCCCGAAACACCGACAACCAACTCGCTGGGGCCCCCGGCATGCCTGACTTTAACAATGTTTTACATTAAGGTGACGTAACAGAACTGCCAGCAAGGAGCGGGTACCATTATTCAGGAGTTATTCCGAGGCTCCCTAGCTATTCACTAAACCCGTGAGCGCCTGTTATGAAAAAAACGGACTGGCCCATCCGGTGGGATCTGCTGCTTCGCTACCGCCTGATTGAGATTATTGCCCTGTGGGAAGGACGGCTGACGACCAACCACATCTGCCACAGCTTTGGCATCGGACGGCAGCAGGCCTCCAAGGATATCAATACCTATCTGCGGGAACTGGCACCCGACAACCTGGTGTACGATCGGCACCTGAAGGGCTATGTGCCCGCGACCGACTTCCGCCCGGTGGTCACCCGTGGTCAGGCCAGTGAATATCTGGACCTGCTGGCCCGCCAGGAGCATCTCAGTGACACCTTTGAAACCCTGAACATCAGCCTTCCGGACAGCACCGTTGTGCACGGCCCCCACCGGGTGGTGCAACCGGACGTCATGCGTGCGGTGGTAACCGCCACCCGTCACGGGCGCCAGCTGAAAGCCGGTTACGCCTCACTCGCTCAACCGGCCATCACCCAGCGTCTCCTGGAGCCCCATACCCTGGTCTGCGTCGGCCACAACTGGCACCTCCGGGCCTGGTGTGAAACCACCGGGGCGTTCAGCGATTTCGCCCTGAGTCGTTTCCGGGGCGAGCCGGAAGCCTCTCGGGTGAAATCACGCCACACCGCCCACCAGGACGATGAATGGAATCGCGAGCTGACACTGGTACTCACCCCCGACAGCCGGCTGAGCAAGGAGCGCAGGGACATTATCGCCGCTGACTACGGCATGACCAACCATCGCCTGGAGCTGGACACCCGCGCGGCACTGGCTCCTTATGTGCTGTCCCGCCTCGGCGTGGCGGTGGACACCCCGCATCCGGACCCACTGGTACAGCAACTGGAACTTGCCAACCCCGAGCAGGTAAACCCGGGAAGCACCCACCAGCAAAAAGCCGTGAAAGCGGTGGCGGGGCTTTGCTAGAATCGACCGGTGACATCACACGCCACCAATCGCCTTATTACAGCATTCACAGCCCTGGTGCTCTGGCTTCCTGCCGGAGCCGTCGCCGCTGGCTGTGGCTCTCCCGCAACCGCTATCTCTCAGGTCCAGGGCCATCAGGCCCGCTCCCCGCTGGCAGGCGAAGAGGTCACTGTCGAGGGGGTCATCACCCTTGATTCCCGCCACCAGGGCGGTTTTCGCGGCTTTTACCTGCAACAGGCCGACGGGGAAACAGATAACAACCCGGCCACTTCCGAAGGCCTGTTTGTCTACACCAACCGCACAACCGCCAAAGCGGGCGACCGCGTGCGGGTGAGTGGCAGGGTCAAGGAATTCCATGGATTGACGGAGCTTGCCGATATCCGGCAGCTGCTGGATTGTGGCAAAGCCAGGTTACCGGAGCCGGTCACCGTCCGGCTGCCCTGGCCCGGCAATCACCCGCCGGAACACCTGGAAAACATGCGGGTGGCCGTGGCCGGCTCCCTCACCGTCATCGATAACTACCAACTGGCCCGCTACGGCGAACTGACCCTGGCAAGTGCGCCCCAAAGCATACCGACCGACATTCTCGATCCCGGCCCGGAGGCGATCCAGCTACGGCAGCATCAGCAAAAGCACCGGCTGTTGCTGGACGACAATCAAGGTGAACGTAACCCCGATCCAACACCTTGGCCGACCCCGGCGCTATCAGCCAACAACACCGTGCGCGCAGGCGATACCGTGAGCGCTCTGGATGGCGTGCTCGATTTCCGCTTTGACGCCTGGCGCCTCCAACCCATCACCGCCCCCCGCTTTCACAAGGACAATCGCCGTCCGGAAGCCCCTGAACGAGCGCCGCAAACCAGCTTGCGCCTGGTAACTCTTAACCTGGAGAACTACTTCAACGGTGACGGTCAGGGCAACGGCTTCCCAACACCACGCGGTGCGGAGACATCCGCTCAGTTTGCAGAACAGACTCGCAGACTGGTCACCGCCCTGACTCTGCCCGACCCCGACATAATCGCTGTTACAGAGCTGGAGAATGATGGCTACGGGGATCACAGCGCCCTGGTGACTCTGGCAAAGGCATTGGGCACCCACTGGCGTTACGTCATATCGGATGAAGACGCCGGTAACGATGCCATTCAGACCGGCTTACTGTACCGGGCCGATCGCGTGAAACCGGTGGGGACCGCGAAACGACTGACCGCCGGCCCCTTCAAGCGACTGGGACGGCGCCCCCTGACCCAGGTCTTCCAGCCACTGAAACAAGGCGGCAGCGTCCGCATTATCGTCCCGCACCTGAAATCCAAAGCCTGTCGCGGCGCCAGCAACAGCGACCGGGATCAGGGCGATGGCCAGGGTTGTTACAACCACCGCCGCACCGCAGCCGCCAATGCCCTGGTGCGCTGGGCAAGCGAACTGCCACAACCCGGGGGCCTGGCAGGCACCCTGATCACCGGCGACCTGAACAGCTACACCCGGGAAGAACCACTGCAGGTATTCTACCAGGCTGGCTACACCAGCATGGTTCACCACTTCCACCCCTGTGCGGCCACGGACTGTCCCCACCACACCTATCGTTACCGGGGGCGTCATGGCAGCCTGGATTACGCACTGGCATCACCGGCGCTGGCACCGAGAGTGACCGGAGCCTGGAGCTGGGCTGTCAACGCCGACGAGCCGAGAGCCCTAAGCTACCGGAATGCCGATCAAACCCCGGAGGACTCTCCCTGGCGATCCTCCGATCATAACCCGGTCATCACCGATCTCGCTCTCTGAACACCCGTTCCGCAATTGCTCGGCTGCCGCCACTCACGGGCGGCAAGGCCATCGCCCATCCTTACCATAACGGTACACTGGTTCCATACCCTGGCATCGGAACAACACAATGAAAGTACCTACCCCGAATCTTTGGCCCCTGGCCCGCACCGGCCAGCGCTGGATGCTTCAGGCCAAACGCAGGGAAGCCATGGTTGACGGACACCGCATGGTGTATCTCGAGCGCGGAACCCCCTCGGCCGACAAGCCCACGGTGTTGCTGATCCACGGTTTCGCGGCAATGAAGGAGAACTGGGCATTCTGGCTGCAGAAGCTGCCCCGGGACTGGCACATCCTGGCCCCAGACCTTCCCGGGCTCGGCGAAAGCGATTACCGCGATGATGCCAGTTACCGTTACGAGGCCCAGGCCCTGAGGCTGAGGGACTGGCTGGCCACCTTCCCCACCAGCAACATTCATATTGCCGGCAGCTCCATGGGCGGGGCGATTGCCGCCGTGCTGGCGCACCGCATGGAGCCGGCGCCCCGCTCAGTGACACTGCTGAACAGCGCCGGTATTCCGGAACACGCCGATGTCGATATCGACGCGCCGTTCGAATCCAACCGGGACGAAATCCTGATACCCAGGGACTGGACCGGCGTCTATCGCATGTTCAACACTGTCGGCAATGGCAAACCCACGGTGATGGGCATTGCCATGACCGGTCTGCTGGGCCCGGACCTGCTGCAGCGGGGCGATGCCCTGCGGCATATTTTCAACGACATGCTGGCGGACGCCCTGGCGCCGGCCCGCTACCTGGGCAAAACCACGCCACCACTGCAGGTTCAGTGGGGGGACCGCGACGTCATTACCCCGACCTGCTGCGTGGACTGGTTCCGCACCGCGACGCCGGAAGCCGACATTCATGTCTTTCCCGGTGTTGGCCACCTTCCCATGCTGGAAAACCCCGGACGTTCGGCTGCGACCCTGGCCAGATTCATTGATCGCCACCAGCAATGATTGGCCTGCATGGCCTCTTGACCCGTCAGCGAAGTCATGGGGCTAGACCGAGGTAACGGTCATAATCATGTCTGAATGTCATTCCCTTACATAACAAAAACAGCATAAAACGAGGAAAAACCATGCGCGCCTCAGTATCGACCGTTCAGGATCTGGGCATGCCGGCCATATACCTGCACCTGCTAGCGGAGCTGTTGAACACCATTGGTGTTGACGAGCGGGCCCTGCTGCTACGTGTCGGTCTCGACCCGGCCCGTCTGAAATCAACGGACCTGCGTGTCAGCCAGTCCCAGGCCAGTGAATTTGTGACCCGCGCCATCATCGAAAGTGGCGAACCCGGCCTTGGCATCATGCTCGCCCGGGAGCTCAAGCTGCCGCTCCATGGCGCCCTGGGTACCGCCGTCATGAGCAGCCGCTCACTGGACGAAGCCCTGGAACTGATGACCCGCTACCTGACCCTGAGAGCCCCCCATCTGAAGGTGTCCCGTCGCCAGGAGGGCAACAACGTACTGTTCAACGTGTCCTGTGGCGTTGATCTGGGCCCTCTGCACGGATTTATCATGGACGCCATGCTGTTCGGTTGCGTGTCCATGGGCGCTCAGCTGACCGGCACTGCCGTTCCCGGCTCCGCCATCCTTCGCCGGGGCGCGGAGCCCGGCTACTTTCAGCGCTTCCGCCAGCATATTGCGGTGCCGGTACGCTACGAATCCCGGGAAGATGCCCTGGTCATTCCCCGCACACAGCTGAGCATGCCGGTGCGTTTCAGTGACGCCCAGCTCGCGGCTTCCTCGCGGGCACAATGTGAAGAAGCCCTGAAACAGCTAACCGAGGACGCTGGATTTGCCTGCCGGGTGCGGCGAGTTATTGAAACCAGCCACCCGTTTCCTCCCAAGCTGGCAAGGGTGGCGGCCACCCTGTTCGTATCCGAGCGCACTCTGAAACGGCGCCTGCAGGAAGAGAACGCCAGCTTCCAGAATCTGGTGGACCATGTCCGCCTGGAACGAGCAGGGGAGTTGCTGAAGAATACCGGCATGAATCTGAGCCAGATTGCGGACGTGCTGGGGTATGCCGATGCCGCCAATTTCACCCGGGCATTCAAACGCTGGACCGGCACCAGCCCGAGCCACTATCGCAGCCAGGCATTGCAGCCGGTCAAGACTCAGGCATCGTCGTCCATGCGGGCGACAGCCTGATGCGGATAGCCTGACCGGGGTCAGTCGATGCCGATGATCTTGTGCATTTGCAGTGTCAGCCGCCACTGCGGGTGAGCCAGGCAATACTCGGTGGCCTTGCGGGTATTGCTCTGCTTTAGCGAATCAGCCCCGCCCTCCGGCGCCGACGGGGAAGCCATCGGCGACAGGAAATAATGGCTCGCCAGGATGTGCAGAAATCTTTCAGGCATGGCCTTGGGCTGGGGGTAAACCAGCTTCAGCTCGTCACAGCGTTCAATCACCACCGGGGCATCCGCCTTTGGACTGACACACAGCCAGTCAATACCCTCCGGCGCCGGCAGGGTGCCATTGGTTTCCACGCCAATCTCAAAGCCCGAACGATGAAAGGCTGCAATCAGATCCCGGTCCAGCTGCAACAGAGGCTCCCCACCGGTACACACCACGTAGGGGCGGCCAGGGGCGTCGGGCCACAACTTGCGAATATGGGCGGCCAGGTCATCGGCGGTATCAAAACGACCGCCATTCTGGCCATCGGTCCCCACAAAGTCCGTGTCGCAAAAGTCACACACCGCAGTTGCTCTGTCCTTTTCACGGCCAGTCCACAGGTTGCACTTGCTGAACCGACAAAATACTGCGGCACGACCAGCCTGGGCACCCTCCCCCTGAAGGGTGTAGAAGGCTTCCTTGACCCGGTACATCAGACCCCATCCTCATACGGCAACGGATCAACCAGGCCATGGGCAGCAAAGGCTTCAAGACGCTCAACACAGGAACCGCAACGGCCACAGGCCTTGTCGCGACCGTTGTAGCAAGTCCAGCTCTGGCTGTAGTCCAGCCCCAGTTTCAGCCCTTCCGCAAGAATCTCTGATTTGTCCATGGCCATGAACGGCGCCTCGATTCCCACCGACTCGTAATTCGCCACGCGGCAGACGGCATCCATCTTTTCGACAAATGCCGGGCGGCAATCCGGGTAAATCGCGTGGTCCCCGCCATGAGCGCCATACCAGACCGAACTGGCCCCGGCGGTCACGGCATAACCGGTCGCCAGGGACAGCAGGATCATGTTGCGGTTGGGCACGACGGTCGCCTTCATGGAGCCTTCCTCGTAGTGACCTTCGGGCACGTCAACGTCGGAGGTCAGGGCCGAGCCGGCCATGACCGCCCCGAGCGCACGGATATCAATAATTTTGTGGGGGATACCGGCATCATCACAGACCTTGCCCGCACACTCCAGCTCACGGACATGGCGCTGACCATAGTCAAAGGACAGGGCATGGACCTGATAGCCGCGAGCGCGGGCCAGGTGCAACAGCGTGAAGGAATCCATTCCCCCGGAATAAATAACAACAACAGTTTCAGACATCAGAGAATCCCGTTAGTACCCATAACAACCTCTTGGCTGTCATTGGGGTTTTACATTCGATGGGCATATTGTAACAGTGGAATGACACGATGGGTTCGCGTCTGAACAATGGGGCGGGTAAACTCGAATCACGGCACTTCAATAAAAAATCAGAGAGAATGAACTCCGAGACCAGGCCAGCATTTATCGATTTCGAGGCATCCAGCCTCGACCTTATTGCCAGTTACCCGATCGAGGTAGGAATCTGCCTGCCCGACGGACAACTACACAGCTGGCTGATTCGCCCCCATGTGCTTTGGCAGGACTGGTCGGAAAGCGCCGAGCGGATTCACGGCATCGACCGCTCCACGCTGGAAAACGAAGGCACCCCGGTTACGGAGGTGGCGCACAGTCTCAACGAACTGCTTCCCGACCAGGTGTTCTGTGACGCCTGGACCTTTGACAGCTTCTGGCTGCATCGCCTGTATCGGGTTGCCGGCGTACAACCAGCATTTCAGCTGGAATCCATATCCATGCTGCTGAATTCGGTTCAGGTCAGGCACTGGTCCGCCATCCGCCAGGATGTCATCAACCAGCTGGGCTTACCGGTCCACCGCGCCGCCAATGACGCACTGATCCTGCACAAAACCTGGGAGCAGATTGATCTGGATGCCGGCGGCGTGCAAACCGTCCCGGGTCAGAGCCACCAGGCCTGACCCACTCCCGTCAACGGACGTCAGTGTTTCAGCCGACCGGCGCGAACGGCAATAACTTCCAGACCATCACGAAGGGTATTCAGGGTCCAGTACGTGACCAGCACCATCAGACCTGCTCCTACCATGGTAAACGTGAGGTCATCCCCCACAACCTGCCCCCTGGCCATCAGCAGGTACGCGGCCAGTGCGGCGACCAGAAACATTTCGATAACAACGTGTGAACGGAACTTTTGTCTGGCAGATCCTGATTCGTCAGGCATTTTCTTAGGTTTCAACCTCTGGATATCTGTTGAGATGAATGATTGGTTAGCAAGCATATTATCGACAGAACAGAGGGGAAATTCTGTACGAACTAGTGGCTACGAATTAACCACTATCCAAAAAAAAACGCAGCCCAGAAGGCTGCGTCGAAAGGAGAGATCCAAATGGTGCCCCACGTCTGGGTGGCTGACACCAAGGATTGCACAACGTAAAACACGTGACAGGACGAATTATGATCAGTTCTCACCACGCCGTCTGTAGGGGTTTGCCGAAGCGTCTTGCCTCTTGCAAACCCGCCGGCAGGCTATACACTGATCACTGTACCGAAACCGATAATTGCTGACAGACCGGCGCCTCTAGCACCGCCGGAACAGAGTCCGAAACCATGCAATACGTTATCCGACATTCCATGACCTACACAGGCGCAGGCTGCCACGCCGGCCAGTGTGTACTCGCTATGGTGAAAGACAACTAACGGCTTTCGGTCAGTCCCGGGAGCCTTTCGAGCAACCGGGCCAGCTTCTCCGCGAGACCCCGGTTGCCAAGGCACCGGGGTTTTTGTTTTTGCAGCCGCAAAACGACGAGGAGAACATCATGAAAAGACATCCAACAACACGTGCAGCAAACCAGCCGGCCGGCAACCAACTGGGCGCGATCAAGCGTCCTGACAAGCTGCCGCTGCTGGATGCCATCTGCAAGAAACTGAATCAGCGCGTTAACCTGGACGACGAACAGCGGGTGCTGGGTCTGTACGAGCGGGGCTGGATCTTCAATGGTGTCCTTGGCAACCTTGGCGGCGCGGAAGCCCGGTATGTAAGGGCACTGGCAACCCGCTACAACTCATGGATTGCCCGTCAGGTGGCGTAACCCGCCATTCCGGGGCCCGGGCCGGTCAATGCTGACGGCCCAGGCCCTGCATCATCGCCAGGTCACCACCGTGAACCATGGCGTAGTTGTTCAGCACATCGCGTATCTTATCCTGGGAGTAGGGCTTCACCACGTAGCCATTGGCACCGGCACTGATCGCCTTCTGGATACTGTCGATGGAATCATCGGCCGTCACCAGCACCACATGCTGACTCTCCTTCACTCCCTTGAACTCCGCCATCAAGTCGTGGCCGTTGCCATCCGGCAATCCAAGGTCCAGCAGGATGATCTGGAACTCCGCAGCATCAAACGCCGCACGGGCACCCGCCGCATCCGGGGCGGATTCAACGCCGGTAGCACCGGCCTTGAGCAGCATCTGCACCAGACGCTCACACATGACAGGCTCGTCTTCCACCACCAGCACTCTGAGTTCATTCATCGGTTTTCTCCTTAACATCCCTGATCACGATTCAAATCGTGTCACTGTCTGTGCGGCTCGGGATGGCCAATGGTTCGTGGCCAGCGGCCGGCGCTGCCGGACCGTGCAGCCCCCCGGATGGGCCGGTTTCCGGGTCTCCAGGACCTTCCCGGGTCAGGATATTGCTGATGCTGACCGCCGTGGTGTAAAGGGAGATCGCGATAATCAACAGGACGGGCTGCACGAACGCGACGAATCCCGGTACGTTGCCGCTACCCACAATACTGAGCATCAGAATAATCGCGGGACCCAGCACCACAAACAGGGTCAGCGCGATAAAGAACACAATCCGCTCCTTGAAGCGGCCCAGATCGCGATTACTGACCAGACCCAGAACGAACTTGCCAATCGCCAGTCCCGCCAGGATGGCAGCGGCAATGCTCAGGTCAGGTCGCATCAGGATGTCCGCCAGGTTACCGTCCCACAGCCGCTGCATGGTGATCACCAGGAACGGGAACAGCACAAACAGGATATCCGCGTAGGTGCCGTACATCATACTCAGGGAATGCTGCTCCTGCCGTTGTTGACTGTCACTCATTATCCGGTTCCCGTTATTGATTCTTGCCAATGGGTCATCAGGTCCGCGCTTGCTGTGCCTTCAGGGCCTGATCAATCATCTCATTGAGCCGGAACAGCTCGCTGCGAACACCATCCCAGTCCGGTTCCCCGTCCCTCAGAATGGCCTCAAGTGCGCCGGCCTGACGGGTCATCGACGGGTAACCCATGGCTCCCGCCGTACCTTTGATCTGGTGGGCTTCCTGCCTCAGGGTTCCGGCATCCGCCTGTGCCAGGGCTTCGTCCATTCGTTGCTGGCGGGCCTCCAGACCGGACAGGAACTGCAACACCAGACCATGGATATCACTATCTTCGCCGGTTTCAGGGAAACTTTCATCTGCTTCCCGCGCGGGCGTCAATGTCCTGTCCAGCAACGCCAGTAAATGCCCAATGTCTATGGGCTTGTGCAGCACGCCATCACAGCCGGCCGCCCCGAGCGCCTCGATTTCCTGCTGGTCACCCGCGGTAAAGGCGATAATCGGTCGCCGGAACCCGGCTTCCCGCAACAGCCGGGTCGCTTCCACCCCATCCATCCCCGGCATGTGTCGATCCATCAACACCAGCTGAACAGAGGCCGACAGGGCGGTGCGCACCGCCTCGTCGCCACTGGTGACCGGGATAACCTCCACACCCTGGCGACGCAGCATGCGCTCAACCAGCTGGCGGTTGTCGTCGTTGTCCTCCGCCACCAGCACCGTACCCTGATACCGGCGGGACGCACCATGGCTCGACGCGGGCAAAACCGTCAGGTAACGCGCCAGCACTTCGTAAAAACGCTGCCTGTCGATAGGCTTGGCGAGATGTTCATTACAGCCGGCAGCGCGGTAATCGGCGATATCTTCGGCCATCACATTGGCTGTGAGCGAAACAATCGGCGTGTTTATCCCCGCCTCCCGCAAGGCGGCGGTTGCGTCACGGCCATTCATGACCGGCATCTGGATGTCCATGAGAATAACATCGAAGGATTCCCGGGTGCCGGCTTCCAGTGCTTCCGCGCCGTTGCAGACATGCACGATGTCCGCTCCGGTACGATCAACCAGCATGGAAACCAGCCGGCGGTTCA
Organism: Marinobacter alkalisoli; assembly: GCF_045449795.1. Classification (NCBI taxonomy): domain Bacteria; kingdom Pseudomonadati; phylum Pseudomonadota; class Gammaproteobacteria; order Pseudomonadales; family Marinobacteraceae; genus Marinobacter; species Marinobacter alkalisoli. The sequence goes on along the minus strand of NZ_JBJJLB010000027.1, from coordinate 11,914 downwards.
CCTCATTGTCTTCGGCACACAGAATACGACCGCTTAACCGGGGCGCCTGCGCCATGGGTATGGTCCGCCGGCGCTGGCCGAGCTCCGAGGCATCACGCAGGAAATGGACGCCATCCAGCGCTCCGGTGGCGATAGACACTTCAAACTCGCTACCTTCGCCGTAGGTGCTGGACACCCTGATTTCACCGCCAAGCAGTTGCGCCAGCCGGCGCGAGATACTCAGCCCCAGCCCCGTGCCTCCGTACTGACGCGCAATGGCGGCGCTGCCCTGGGCAAAGGGATCAAACAATCGCTCCAGCTGCTCCGGCTTCATGCCGATCCCCGAATCCAACACCCGGACCAGCAGCTGCTCCTGCTGCTGATCGCAGCGCACTTCCATGGATATCCGACCATTTTCGGTGAACTTCAGAGCATTCCCACACAGATTGATGATGATCTGCCGGAAACGGGTGGGGTCGGTACGAATGGTTTCCGGCAATGGAAAGGCGCAGTTAATCTGGAAATCCAGGCCCTTTTCCCGGGCCCGGGGCGCAAAGAAAGCACGCACTTCCTCCAGCAGCTCCGGGAGGTCGACGGACACAATGTCCACATCCAGCTTATTGGCATCGATCTTCGAGTGATCGAGAATGTCGTTCACCAGATCCAGCAAGTGGCGGCCGCTACGCACCACCGTTTCTGCGCTGCTGTGCTTTTCGCGCTCACTCAGTCCCGGATCGAGAAGGGTTTCACCGTATCCGATGATCGCCGCCAGGGGCGTGCGGATCTCATGGCTCATGTTAGCGAGGAACTGACTCTTGGCCTCTGCGGAGTTGCGGGCCAGCTCTTTTTCCAGCCGTTCCTGCTCCCGCTCCCGTTCAATACGCTGGCGCTGATGCCGCTCGGTGGCATCGATGCAGGTGCCTTCCAGGTGGGCCGGCAGACCGGCAGCGTCGTATACCGCATGCAGAGAGATCGTAGCCCAGCGTTCGGTGCCGGAACGGGTATAATAGCGGGCCTCTATCCCCTTCACGGTTCCCCGGGTCTCCAGCTGCTCCACCACCCGCCGCCGCACCCGCTCATCGGCAAAACAGGTGGTCAGCACGTCGGGGTTGTCGTCCAGCAGTTCGCGACTGCTGTGATAACCCATCAGCCTTGCCATCGCTGGATTCGCGGTTACAAAACGCCGGTCCAGGGACATCTGGAAAACCCCCTCAATGGCGTTGTCGAACAGCGACTGGTACCGGCGCAGGTTGGACAGGGCACGTTCGCTCCAGCCCAGCGCTTCTCCCTGAACCTGCTTGATTCGATCCGCCAGGGCAAAGGAGAACAGGATGATCTGCGCCGTCAGGCCAAACTGGGGCGAGTAGGATGTGAACATGTTCACCGGCAGGTACCCCATGACTGTCAGCGCATAGATGCCAAACCCGACCAGGGCCAGCGTCCAGGCAAAGAAATAGGAGCGGGCAGCCGGGTTGTAATAGCGCCAGGACAGGAAACTCACCAGAATCATCAGAATGCTGAGCAGGATGGAGCCCAGCACGATCCACTCCATGGCCAGGTGGTAGGGCAGGAAGAACGACAACACAAACGTTACCACCACCGAATAAAGGCACAGTCGGATAACCTGGTCCAGGCCCGCCGACCGTTCCCGGGTTTCCAGCAACGACCGGGCCATCAGCAGGCCCCAGAACCAGGTCATCATGATCTGGAAATGCAGGTATTCCTTGTCGAGGAAGGCCGGTCGCTCGGCAAACAGCTGGGTACCATGCACCTGCTCGGTGGCGATGAACACCGTGGCCGACACCAGGTAGAGCACATAATAGATATTACTGCGTTCCCGTACCGATACCGCAACAAACAGGTTGTAGGCCAGGATGGCCAGAATACTGCCAAGCAGGATGCCGCGTACGGCCTCGTCCACCGATACTTTTTCAATGTAGCTGTCCGGGTGCCAGAGCGAGATGGGCAAGCGAAAGGTGTTGGTGTTGGTAATCCGGAGGTAAATACGGGCGGGCTGACCCGCTGCCAGCGAGAGCCGGAACGTCGGATTGGGTACCGCCAGATCACGGGAGGACCAGCCTCCCTCATAACCGGCCCGGCGTTGCTCGACCAGCTCACCATCCTGCACCACATAGAGCACCACCTCGTCCACCAACGGCAACGCCAGTTCCAGAATCCAGTCCGAGAGCGCGGCACCCGCACCGACCCGAACATCAAACCTGGCCCAGTAGGCCGACTCGGTATAGCCGAAGTTCAGCACGCCACCTTCATGGCGGGTAAAGGCGGGGGCGTTTTCAGACACAATGTCGTTGAAGCCCAGGGAATGGTCGGGATCCTCCAGGAACCAGACGCAGTTCCCCAGGTCCCGCACACTCGTCGTCGCACTGTTAAGCACAATGTTGCCGTCCTGGCACTGATCACTGGCGACTGTAACGGTAGACAGGCAAAGCGCCAGCAGGGCAAGGATCGGTCCCATCAATCGATGGATAGGCAGTGGCCGTTGCCGCAAAATGTGATCTCCGCGAGGGTAGCTACCTGTTTTATGGTTTATTGTCAGCAGTCGGACCGGGGCAAGGTGTTCGCGCTCCGCAGACCGTCACTTTAGCGTTTAAACACCCTTTTCGCACCTCGGGACCACCTGAAATGAGACATGCCTGCGTTATTGCCGTGACAACCATCATGACCTCGGGTTTGGTGGGGTGTGGCCCCGACAGCTCAGGAGGCGACGGCTACCTCAACCCGGCCACGGACGTGGACCTGCCCGTGGCGACCTTCCGGCTCCAGAATACCGAAGGCCTGGCGCCGGTTCTGCAATACACTATATTCCGGGATTTTTACCGTGGCATCCAGCCCGCCAATGAAGGCGATGACGAAGGCACCGCCCGGGCACTGCGGGAACACCTGGATCCGTTCCTCGGCGCCACCCCCAACGGGGAGGGTACTGACTACACCAGTGTGAGGAACCCGCTGGACCTGATCAACGAAGTTATTCGCCTGGGGACGGTCGACAATTTCAATGAAGGCCGGCAACTGATGCGGGACAGCGTCAGTGAAGGTGAAGCCTCCACCTACAACACACCCGCAAACGATGCACTGATCCGCTTCAGCGAAACAAACGGAGATGCCAGCGCGCCAACGGCCGACCGTACCTGGATCTACCCCATGCTGGACTGGACCAATACACCGAACCTCGGCAAGGTTTTCCGGGCAACCCAGTATGTCGCGAGACAACCGGGGGACGATGATGAAACCGTAGCAGAGGTCGCCAGCGCATCATGGAGCGGCCGCTACGATGCCAGCACGTTTGGCACCTCCGGATTCAACCAACCCGAGTTTGCGGCCACCAGTTTTACCGGCCGAACCCTGGGCAACGTGGAGCTTCTTCAGGAATTCGTTGGCAACCAGCGGGATACACTGACGCTGACCAGCGCCAGCGGTATCAGCATCAACGGTGAAAATCCTGACTGCATCCGCGCCGTGCTCGACTATAACGACCAGCAGGTTCGGGTGTTTACCTCCAGCGATGAGCCACCAACGATAGCAGAGAATGGGGAGGTGACCGCCAATCCGAACCATTGCGGCAACCAGCAGAATGGCGAGGAGACCCGCCGCTATGACACCATTGCCATCGGGCGCCGTCAGTAACTACCGCCATCCCGTAGCCCCCAGTTCCGCAGAAAACCTTTCTTGCGGTTCAGCATTCGCTCATAAGCGGAAATCATGATGGCTGCATGGGGGGCACTGACAAGGCGAAGGGTTTCAATCCGCCGCTCCAGGCGTTCCACCTCGGAACTGACCTGCGCCCGGACGTGGGAACGCACGCTATCGTGGTGATCCAGCTTGACCAGGCGAGCATCGTCCTGCCCGGTGGGAATGTGAAGGTTGTCTTCCATCACGCGTCTCTTCCATTGAGTAGTGGGTATCCGTACCGCACTTTGAATTTTGCACAACTGTCAGACAGAACTCAACAATGATGAATTTAGTTTCATATATTTTGTGCGGCAAGGGCACTGCGCCCTGAAAACAGGCCCACATTCTCCTGCTATAGTTTGGAGTTATACGAACAAACACACCAACCAGACGAGCGCCACCCATGAGCCAGACATCCGTTGCCGATACCCTGAGGGAATATCTCTCACTGCTAGAGCTACTGGACGACGCGTACTGGGAAGCCAGCTGCATCCGGCACAAGGACATGCTGTACGACATCATCAGCATCTTCAGTCAGGAAGTGTCTGAGATAAACAAGCTCAGCGTGATGGATCACCATTACCCCTACGAAGTCATCACCGAGGGCATACGCCGGGTGGTTCCGAAACTTGAGAGGCTGGATGAGTATCGGGAGGACGTGATCCAGCGCACCCAGACACTGACGGATTTCCGCGACATCCTGTCGTCAGTGCTGGGCATACTGGAAGACCAGTTGCAGACGCTCTGAACCGGTTCAGGCCGCGATCAGGGGCCGCTGGTCCTCGGGAATCAGCGGAAAGCGGTCACACACGGTATAGACGAACTTCGCCAGTGCCGGCAGATGGTGGCCGACGATGGGAATGCCGGTATTCAGCAGGCTGACGGAAATATCCCTGCCCGCATCGGCCCAGCACAGCTTATTGATCAGACCGATGTGTCCGAAGGCATAGCGACTCTGCTGCCCCCACAATCCGAACGGATTGCCCCCGAGCATCATACCCGCGCTGAAACGCATGGGAATCATCATGGTGCGGTCAATCTGGAGCGAACCGAACTGTTGAATGGAACGACGAATGGTCATCTCGCTGCAGATGCGTTTGCCGTTCCAGACGCCACCATTCAGCATCATCTGGAAGAAGCGCCCCATTTCCTCCGCGGTACCACAAAGATTCCCTGCCGGAATCACCGCCTCCTGGAACCGGGGATCGTTGATCACCTGCTCAACGGTGTGAATGTCCCCACCCAGTGCCCGGTTCACAATCCAGGACACCGGAAAACGCGGTGTCGGACCGGTTGCGTAGTTCGTGGCCAGATCGTTGACCTTGTCCGCTGCAATTCCGTAGGTGAACCAGCGCATGCCCATGGGCTGGCGCAGGTGGCGGTCCAGGAAATTCTCGATGGTGTCGCCGGTCACTTTTTCCAATACCCGCTGCAACACGAACCCGCCGGTAATGGCGTGATAGGCCACCTTGGAGCCATCAACTTCCACCGGTTTGGCATCGCACAGAATTTTCCAGATTTCGTCCCGGTTCCACAGCACATCAATGGGGGTTTCCCTGGGGATGGCCGGTATCCCGCCGCGATGGGAGAGGATCTGATGCACCGTAATGGTGCGCTTGCCATTGGCGGCAAACTCCGGGCAATAATAGGATACCGGATCCATCAGGTTGACCAGCCCCTGCTCCGACAACATATGCATCAATAACGCCGTCACGGCTTTCGACGCAGAGAAATAGCAAATGGGCGTATCCGTGGTCATCGGCACCTGAACAGCGTTTGTCGGCTCGTGGGGGCCGTTTCCGGAGGCGTGGCCGAGGGCACGGTGGAGTATCTGCTCACCCCGGTGGCGGACGGACAACTGGATACCGGGATGGACGCCGGTACGGTAGAGCCTCTCCACACTGTGCCAGATGTCTTCCACCACCTGGGGGGCGACGCCGGCGGCCTGCGGATTCTCTCCGTTGGTGTCACGAAAGGTGATGGCGGACAGGTCCTTGGGGACCGGGCAGGTGTGCAGTGCTCGACGGGCAATTCGATTCATCGCTAAGCCTTGGTTCAGGTTGCTGTTGCTGTTTCTATTTCATGATCAACGCTGGCCAGAGCCGGAACATTGGCCGGAGGGCGGTTGCGGGAATGTCAGTCTTTCCAACCGCGACTGTCAGGGATTATGGGCTTCTTCCGCAAACGACACCATAACCTTCGGTCTTCCAATGCATTCCCAACGAAACTCACCTAAAGTGGTTAAAAACAAAAACCCGATTCTTAATCCGGAATCCTGTCCGGACTTTTGACCGGAAATGAGGTAAGCCTTGGCTCTGACCCTGCCCGCGACACTGTCCGTTTTCGCTTTATCCATCGCTGTGATGGCAGCGGCGTTATGGTGGTACAACCGCCAGGAAAAACATCGTCTCAGCCAGTTGATTCAGGATCAGTACTCAGCCATTGAAGCGATTACCCGGCAAGCAGCGCTGGAGGACAAGCTCAATGAGGTCTGTTACCTGATCGAGCATCAGGTGAGCGGTGCCATGTGCACCGTGATGCTGGCCAACGAGCAGAGAACCGCCCTGTCCGTATGGGCCGCCCCGAGTTTTCCCGCTGAATTCCGCACTGCCCTGGAGGCGATGCCGATTGAGGACAATGCCGGCGCCTGTGGCACGGCGGCTTTCCGCCACCAGCCAGTGATGATTGCAGACATGCGACAGGACGAACGCTTTGTGCCTTACACGGAGCTGCTGAATCAGTACAACCTGGTGGCCTGCTGGTCCTTTCCCATTATCGCCGACAACGACGATCTGCTGGGCACCTTTGCCGTCTACTTTCACCAGCGGAGAAGCCCTAACAAGCGGCAGACCCGCCTGATTGAGCGCACCCGCCACATGGTCAGCCTGATGCTGGAACATCACAACCAGCGCATTCAGAGGGAGCATAACGAGCAGCATTTCCGGTCCCTGTTCACCCACAATCCTGACGCCGTGTTTACTCTGGACCTGGACGGGAAGTTCATCCAGTTCAATCAGGCCGGCAGCGACCTGATCCACTATTCCGAGGCGGAAATTCTCGGGCAGAATTACGAAGCACTGGTTCCTCCCGAGGACATCGAGCGCACGCGCGAGCATTTTGAACGCGCCAAAGAAGGGGTGCCGCAACGTTATGAGATCAAGGTATTCCAACGCTCGGGGGGTATGCTCGATATCGATATCACCAACATGCCCATTATCGTCAATGGCAAGGTCACGGGGATTCATGGCGTTGCCAAGGACCGAACGGAACAGAGGCGGACGGAAGCCCGCCTGAGATTGCTGGAGCGTGGGGTGGAAGCTTCGGCCAACGGTGTCACCATCGCCGATGCCAGGCAGCCGGGTTATCCCCTGATCTACGCGAACCCGGCCTTCGAAACCATAACCGGATACACACGTGAGGAAATTCTGGGTCGCAGCTGTAGCCTGCTGCAGGGCCCCGCCACTGGAGAATCGGCAAAAAACCGTATTCGGCAAAGGCTTTCCGAATTCCGCGAAGTGCATACCTCCATCCTCAACTACCGCAAGGACGGCACGACGTTCTGGAACGATCTGTACATCGCTCCGGTGCGCGACAATCGCCAGGAAGTCACCCACTTCGTCGGGGTGCAAAACGATATCAGTGCCCGGGTAAAGCAGGAGGAAACCCTGGCGTTTCAGGCCAGCCATGACGCCCTGACCGGTTTGCCCAACCGGATCTACCTCGAAGCGCACCTTGCCGAGATTTGCCAGCAAACTCTCGACAAGGGGCAATCCATCTATGTCATGTTTATCGATCTGGACGGATTCAAACCGGTCAATGACAGCCTCGGCCATCACTTTGGCGACCAGATCCTGGAGCAAACCGCCCGCCGGCTGGCGGATGCATCGCCAACCGGGGCCACGCTGATTCGCTTTGGCGGTGACGAATTCATCGCCCTGGTGTCGGCGACGGACGACAGCGTTCACCTCAATCAGGTGGCAGAAAATATCCTTGCCCAGTTCGCCCAGCCCTTCCAGTACGACAGCGTCGAGGTCACCCTGTCCGCTGCCATCGGCATCGCCGTCGGTAAAGAGGCCCTGCCGCATGCCATGTTACTTGTCCAACAGGCGGATATGGCCATGTACCAGGCCAAGAAACTGGGCGGCAACACCTGGCAGTGGTTCAACGACGGCCTGAACAAGCACGCCCAACACGAGGTAACGCTGCGCCAGCAACTGCAGGAAGCACTAACCCTCAATCAATTCCAGCTGTTCTACCAGCCGCTGTTCGGCAACGATCTCGAGATCATTGGCGTGGAGGCGCTGATACGATGGAAACATCCTACCCGCGGCTTCATTTCTCCCGCCGAGTACATTCCCCTGTCGGAACGTACAGGTCAGATTATTCCCATCAGCGAGTGGGTCATGGCGGAGGCTGCCGGAATGATTTCACGGCTTGCGGAGCTGGGAGTACCCAACATCGCCATCAACCTGTCACCGCTGCAGTTCCAGCGCCATCGACTGGTGGAACGAATAGCGCAACTGATTGATCTACATGGAATCGAAAAGGGACGGCTGTCTGTGGAGATCACCGAAAATGTTTTCCTCGACGACCCCCAGGGAGCCATCAAACAGCTGCGGGAATTACAGAACCTCGGCGTGGTGGTCGCCATCGATGATTTCGGAACGGGTTTTTCCAGTTTGAGCTACATGCGGGATATGCCGGTCGACAAGATCAAGATCGATCGCACTTTCATCAACGGCATAACCTCCAGTCACCGGGATGCGGCGATTACCCGGGGCACCCTGTCCATGGCTCATGAGCTGGGCATGGACGTTGTCGCCGAGGGGGTGGAAACCGAAGAACAGTTCAACACGCTCAAATCCTTCGGCTGCACCAGCTACCAGGGATTCTGGTATTCGCGCCCACTGTCATGGGAAGATTTGCAGGACTTCACCCGTTCACGGACTAGCGGAGCCCCAATCCAATCATGACACCAGGCATCAACGCTGCAAAAAAGGCGAAAGTCAGCCACCGGATTCACGAATACCAGCATGACCCCGCCAGCGAATCGTTCGGTACCGAAGCTGCGGAGAAGATGGGAGTAGACCCGGCAAGAGTATTTAAAACTCTCGTAGTCGCCATTGATGGCAAGGACCTGGCCGTTGGCGTGGTGCCGGTCACCGCCATGCTGAGTATGAAGCTGGTTGCCAAAGCGGCTGGAGGCAAGAAAGCCACCATGGCCGACAAACAGGATGTCCAGCGCAGCACCGGTTACGTTCTCGGCGGCGTCAGCCCCCTGGGCCAGAAAAAACGGCTCAGGACTTTTATTGATGACTCTGCCCAGCGTTTCGACACCATCTACATCAGCGCCGGCCGCCGCGGCCTGGAAATCGAACTATCTCCGGAAGACCTGGCCAAACTGACCACAGCACAGTTCGCGCCCTTGCAGGCCTGAGGTCAGCCAACCCGAACCAATGGCTATAACCGAACTGTAAAACGGGAGCGGGGTGGGGTGCCTTTTCTGAAGGGACAAAGGTGTCTGAGCGAAGCGAGTTCTTTTCCCGTAAGAAAAGGCATCCCACCCCGGGACCAAGCACCCATCAGCAGGCTACGGAACCTCAACTCCCAGCCATAAAAAAACCGGGCAGCCTCACAGCCACCCGGTTTTTCTTCAAGCCCGGCCGTTACTTCACAGAGTCGCGAGCTTCCGCCAGGATCCTGTTCAGGGTTTCACTCGGCTGCATCACCGCGCAAACCTTGTCCGCCGGCGGGTGGTAGTAGCCACCGATATCCGCAGGGTGACCCTGGATCACGCTCATCTCTTCCAGGATCGTGTCCTTGTTCTCTTCCAGCTGTTTGGACAACTTGCCGAAGAACTCCTTCAGCTCCTTGTCGCTGTCCTGTTTGGAAAGCTCTTCCGCCCAGTAACGGGCCAGATGGAAGTGAGAACCACGGTTGTCCAGCTCACCGGTCACGCGGGACGGAGACTGGTTGTTCTCCAGCAGGCGCTCGGTGGCCTTGTCCAGGGTCTGGCCCAGCAGGCGCGCACGCTCGTTGCTGTGCTTCTCCCCCAGTTCATCCAGGGAAACCGCGATCGCCAGGAATTCACCCAGTGAATCCCAGCGCAGGTGGTTCTCCTCCAGCAACTGCTGCACGTGTTTGGGCGCGGAACCGCCGGCGCCGGTTTCGTACAGGCCACCGCCGTTCAACAGCGGGACAATGGACAGCATCTTGGCGCTGGTGCCCAGCTCCAGGATCGGGAACAGGTCAGTGAGGTAGTCACGCAGCACGTTACCGGTGACGGAAATGGTATCCAGGCCGCGAATCAGGCGCTCCATGGTCCAGCGGATGGCGCGAACCGGAGACATGATATGGATATCCAGACCCTCGGTGTCGTGGTCTTTCAGGTAGGCCTGAACCTTCTTGATCAGTTCAGCATCGTGGGCACGCTCGTCGTCCAGCCAGAACACCGCCGGCATACCGGTGGCACGGGCACGGTTAACGGCCAGCTTGACCCAGTCACGGATCGGCAGGTCCTTGGTCTGGCAGGCGCGCCAGATATCGCCTTTCTCGACCTTGTGTTCGGTCAGCACGGTGCCATCTTCGGCAACCACGCGCACCACACCGTCATCCTTCATTTCGAAGGTCTTGTCGTGGGAGCCGTATTCTTCCGCCTTCTGGGCCATCAGACCCACGTTCGGCACGGTACCCATGGTAGTGGGATCAAACGCGCCGTGGGTCTTACAGAAGTTGATCACTTCCTGGTAAATGGTCGCGTAGGTGGACTCAGGCATGACCGCCTTGGTGTCCTTGAGCTTGTTGTCCCGGGCCCACATCTTGCCAGAATTACGGATCATCGCCGGCATGGAGGCGTCAACGATAACGTCGCTCGGTACGTGCAGGTTGGTGATGCCTTTAACGGAATCCACCATAGCGATTTCCGGACGGTGCTCGTAGCACGCGTGCAGGTCTTCCTGGATCTGCTCCTGCTTGGATTCCGGCAGTTGCTTGATCTTCTCAACCACGCTGGAAAGGCCGTTGTTCGGGTTGACGCCAATCTCGTCGAACAGTTCACCGTACTTGTCGAACAGATCCCTGTAGAAAACCTTCACCGCGTGACCGAAGACGATCGGGTGGGAGATTTTCATCATGGTGGCTTTTACGTGCAGGGAGAACATGACGCCGGTCTTTTCACAGTCTGCAATGGCATCCTCGAAGAACTTGATCAGCGCCTTCTTGCTCATGAACATGCCGTCCAGCACTTCGCCTTCCTGCAGCGGCAAGTCGGCCTTCAGAACGGTCTGTTCGCCTTTGCTGCTCTCGAATACGATGCGGGCATTGGTGGCCTTGTCCAGGGTGACGGACTGCTCGTTGGAGTAGAAATCACCACCGCGCATATGAGCCACATGGGTGCGGGAAGCCGGGCTCCACTCACCCATGGAATGGGGGTGTTTACGGGCAAAGGCCTTGACCGCGGTCGGTGCACGACGGTCTGAGTTGCCTTCCCGAAGCACCGGGTTGACGGCGCTGCCGAGTACTTTGGCGTAACGGGACTGAGCTTCTTTCTCTTCGTCTGTCTCAGGGTGTTCCTTGTACTCGGGAACCTTGTAACCCTGTTCGTTCAGTTCCCTGATGGCTGCACGCAACTGCGGGATGGAGGCAGAAATGTTGGGCAGCTTGATGATGTTGGCATCAGGATCGTTGGTGTACTCACCCAGCTCCGCCAGGGCATCGGGAACTCGCTGGTCTTCTTCAAGGTAATCCGGAAATGCCGCCAGAATACGCGCCGCCAGGGAGATGTCGCTGGTTCCGAATTCGATGCCGGCCGGCTTGGCGTAGGTTTCAAGGATGGGAAGAAGTGAGCGTGTGGCGAGAGCTGGCGCCTCGTCAGTCAGGGTGTAGATAATCTTGGCTTTGGATGTTGTCATTTTCGTCCTCAGGCTAGAGTGTGAGTTCAGGACGGTCATGGCGGGGTCAGGTGTCTTGTGAACGCCCAACCTGAGCAATGACTGATACGGGAACTTTTGATAGGGCTACTAAGATACCATTTTTTCGCGGATTTTGGGTACGATCTTAGTATAACAACGGACTAAAAATGCGCTAAAACCTGTTACAGGGCGATGAAAAGTCTGGAATTTACGAAACTTTCGGACATCAGGGTTGGGGATTTGGGGGCTCGGAGGATGGTCGGGGAAGTTTCCCAAAAACGGAAAGCAGGGATTTCCTGAGCGCTGTGGGGCGCGGAGTATGGCCGGGGGAAGTC
>NZ_JBJJLB010000026.1:0-21044 GCF_045449795.1 Marinobacter alkalisoli | reverse complement strand
CCCTGACTGTTTTGGGACTTCCCCCGGCCATACTCCTTGATGCACTGTTGGAATTTCCTCCTGGAACCGTAGGTCGGATTAGCCGCAGGCGTAATCCGACAACCAGTTCTCAGGTCATTGCACCGTCGGATTACGCCTTCGGCAGCAAATTCGCCTCCGCCAGGCACTCGCGGATCTGATCAAGCGCCTCTGGATTAGCCAACGCGTCGCGGTTGTCGCTGCGAGCGGAGCCGTTGATCAGTCTCGCGACGGCCAGTTCCACTTTCTTGCCGCTGCGGGTGTAGGGAATGTCCGGCACGGTGATCACGTGCCTGGGCACGTGCCTCGGGCTGGCGCCTTCGCGGATGCGGGTTTTCAGGCGTTTGACCAGCTCTTCCCCGAGGCTTTCTCCCTCAGCGGGCACCACCAGCAGCACCACTTCCACGTCGCCGTCGATCTGGCGGCCGATGACCAGGCTGTCTTTCACCGCGGCTTCGGTTTCCACCTGGCGGTAGATTTCCGCCGTGCCGATGCGCACGCCGCCCGGGTTGAGGGTGGCGTCGGAGCGGCCGTAGATGATGGCGCCGCCGTGTTCGGTGAATTCGATGAAGTCACCGTGGGCCCAGACACCGGGGAAGGTATTGAAGTAGGCGTCGCGGTAACGCTCGCCGTCTGGATCCTGCCAGAAGCTCACCGGCATGGAGGGCAGCGGCTGGCGGCAAACCAGTTCGCCACGGCCTTGACTGACCGGTTGGCCGTCGTCGCCATACGCCACGGCGTCCACACCCAGGAAGCGGCACTGGATTTCGCCGCGGCGCACGGGCAGCAGCGGGGTGGCGCCCACGAAGCAGCCGCAGATGTCGGTGCCGCCAGCGATGGAGCCGAGCAGTACGTTGGGGGCACCGTCGCTGTAGACCCAGTCGTAGTCTTCCGGTAACAGCGGTGAGCCGGTAGAGAAGACGACGCGAAGGGCGCTCAGGTCGAAGGTTTTCGCCGGCGCCAGTTCGGCCTTGCGGCAGCCGGCAATGAAGCGGGCGCTGGTGCCGTAGTGGGTGACTTTTTCGTCGGCAACCACCTGCCATAGAAAGCTCAGATCCGGGTAGCCGGGGGAGCCATCCACGGTGATCACCGCCGCACCGGTCAGCAGGGCGGAGGCCTGCCAGTTCCACATCATCCAGCCGCAGGTGGTGAAGTAGAGAAAACGATCTTGCGGCCCCACATCACCGTGGAGCATCAGTTCCTTGGCGTGGTTGACCAGCAAGCCAGCGGCGCCGTGAACGATGCACTTGGGTTTGCCGGTGGTGCCGGAGGAATACAGGATGTAGACCGGATGATCCGGGGGCAGCGGCGTAAAGGAAGGCGCCTTGCCGGCACCGAAGGCGAGGGCATCGTCCCAGGTGGTGACGCGCTCGCCAGCGATGGGGGCTTCATCCGGCAGCTGCTGGACGCTGACCACGCATTTCAGCGATGGCAGGCCGGCAATGAGCTCGGCAAAACCCTGCTGGCGGGCAAATACCTTGCCGCCGTAGCCATAGCCGTTCACCACGATCAGCGCCGCAGGTTCAATCTGGCCGAAGCGGTCAAGAATCGCGCCGACGCCGAAATCGGGAGACGCGGAGCTCCAGATCGCGCCCAGGCTAGTGGCTGCCAGCATGCCAACCAGGGCTTCGTACCCGTTGGTGACTACGCCGGCAACACGATCACCCTGCTGAATGCCCTGATTGCGCAGGAAGGCTTCGAGGGCGCCGGTGTCGGCCTTCAGTTCGGCATAACTGCGACGCAACACCGGCCGGGTTTCGCAATAGGCAACGACCGCTTCGCTATCGGCCTGCTCGCCATCCGCCAGGCGCAGCAGGTTGGCGGCAAAGTTCACTTTCATGCCCGGGAACCATTCGGCGCCCGGCATGGCGCGGCTGCCCAGTACTCGCTCCGCCGGGGTGTCACTGACCAGGCCGCAATAGTCCCATACCTTCGCCCAGAAGGTGTCCAGCTCGTCGATGGACCAACGGTGCAGGGCGTGGTAATCGTTAAAAGGTCCGAATCCCTGATCTTCCAGCCACGCCTTGAAGCGGGCCATCCGGCAGTTGGTCAGGGTGTCTTCCGAGGGTGACCAGACCACCGGTGATTGTTCTGTATTGCTCATCCGTCTCTCCTGCTGATTACTGCATGTGCCAGCCGTGGCTGACGACAATGGATTGGCCGGTCAGGGCTGCAGACGGGAAGGCCGCCAGATGAACGGCCAGTTCGGATACATCCTCGAGAGTCGTGAACTTTCCATCCACGGTATTTTTCAGCATCACCTTGCTGATGACGTCTTCCTCGGAAATGCCCAGTTCCTTTGCCTGCTCTGGAATCTGTTTGTCCACCAACGGGGTGCGGACAAAGCCCGGGCAGATGATGTTGCTGCGTACGCTATGTTCTGCACCCTCTTTGGCAACAGCACGGCACAGCCCCAGCATACCGTGTTTGGCGGCAACATAGGGTGCTTTCAGGGGCGACGCTTCCAGTGAATGCACCGACCCCATATACAGCATGATGCCGCCGCCGGAGGCGTACATCTGGTTGAGGGCGGCGCGGGTGACCAGGAACGCACCGTCCAGATGCACACTCATCACTTTGCTCCAGTCCGCAAAAGCCAGTTTGTGCACCGGGTCGATATGCTGGACACCGGCGTTGGCAACGGCAATGTCCAGACCACCCCACTGCTCGACAATGGCGGCTACGCCCTCGTCAACGGCCTGCTCATTGGTGACATCCATTGCCAGCGCCATGGCTGTGCCACCGCTGGCTTCTATTGTCTGAACGGTGTCGCGGGCGCTTTCCAGGGTCAGATCGGCAACCGCGACCTTTGCGCCCTCACGCCCATAGTGTTCGGCAATCGCCCGGCCGATGCCACGGCCGGCACCTGTCACCAGGGCAATCCGGTTTTCCAGACGCATGATATTTTCTCCTTAGTCGTAAGCCACACTCGGCAGCCAGGTCGCGATTTCCGGTACCAGGAACACGATGGCCAGAGCTACAAGCTGAATAATGATGAACGGCACAACGCCGCGATAGATATCGATAACGTTGATTTCCGGCGGCGCTACCCCCTTGATGTAGAACAGGGCAAAGCCAACCGGCGGCGTCAGGAACGAGGTCTGCAGACACATGGCAAACAGGATGGTGAACCACACCAGATCAAAACCCAGCGTTTGAACCACCGGCGCCACCAGCGGCAGAATGATGAGGGTGATTTCAACCCAATCCAGGAAGAAGCCCAGCAGGAACACCGCGAACAGAATGGTCAGAACCACGCCATAAGGTCCGAATGGCAGCCCCAGTAGCGCGTCTTCGATTACCTGGTCGCCACCAAGCCCCCGCAATACAACAGAGAACGCCGTTGCACCCAGGAAAATGGCAAAGATGAAAGCAGCCGTGCGGGTTGTCTGCTCCATCGAGGATTTGAGCACTTTCACGTTCAGTCGGCGTGACATCAGCGCCAGTACAAGGGCGCCAAGGGCGCCAACGCCGGAAGCCTCCGTGGGCGTGGCGATACCGGCAAAGATAGAACCAAGCACCCCAAGAATCAGCGCAGCCGTTGGCACCACTGCCTTGGCCACTTCCCAGACGATGCTCCAGGAGACTTTCTCGGTGCCCGCCGGCACTGGGGCAATATGTGGCTGAAACAGAGGACGGATCATCACGTAAGCGACGTACATGGCACCCAGAAGCAGCCCTGGCAGGAACGCTCCCATAAACAGATCACCTACGGATGCCTCTGGAACCGCCAGCCGGTCGGCCATCAGCACCAGCATGATGGACGGGGGGATCAGTATTCCCAGGGTACCGGTGGCGCAGGCAGTGCCCACGGCAAAACTCTTGTCGTACTTGTTCTCCATCATTACCGGCAAGGAGAGCATCCCCAGCAGCACCACGGACGCCCCGATGATACCGGTGGTGGCCGCCAGCAATACGCCAATGATAACCACCGTTACCGCATATCCACCGCGCACCGCGCCAAAGAGTTTTACCATGCTGTTCATCAGTCGCTCGGCAACGCCGGACTGATCTAACATGATGCCCATGAAAACGAACATGGGCAGAGCGACAAGGGTTTCGCTGTTTACGATACTCCATACCCGCTCGGGGACAAGTCCCATTGAAGACTGGTAATCGAACCAAAGGTTAGCGCCGAAGTTATCGACTGCAATGACGCCAATCAGGGTCCAGATAACGGCAGTACCACCCAGCACCCAAGCGACCGGGAAGCCGGTCATCAGCAGCGCCCCGAACGTAAGGAACATGCCGATTACAAACAGGGTTTCAAGCTCCATCAGGACACATCCTCTTTCTTGTTATTACCGGACTCGACCCGGATGGCCTTCGGAAAGCCAAAAAGCAGTGCGGTTACTTTCAGCAGGCGGGATAGTGCAGCGAGAATCAGAAGAGCAAACGATAATGCCACAACGCCCTTGAGAACCCAGCGGTATGGAAGCCCGGCAGGTGCCTGACTGGTTTCTCCCTGCTGCCAGGAGCTGTAGGCGTAGGGGAACATTTCCCAGACTGCCAGCCCGAGAAACGGCAGCAACAGGAATACCAGGCCTAACAGTTCAATCCAGCCCTGGCCCCTGAGGGACAGGCGTTCATGGATCACGTCCACTCTCACGTGACCATCAACCACCAGCGTATAGGCCAGCCCCAACAACCAGCCTGTGCCAGCCAGGTGCCACTGGACTTCTTCCAGGGTCACAGAACCAGCGCCGAAGGCATAGCGACCAACCACCGCGTAGATAATCACGCCGGTAATCACTAACCAGAGCCAGGAAGCACTCTTGCCGATCGCGGAAATCACACGGTCCATCCCCTGACTGACCCAGGTTGTGGGCAACTCCGTGTGATGATGAAGAATTTGGTCGGTATCGGACACCGATGGCCGCCCACTCTGCGGTGAGCCTTTACCAGACACCGTCATACAGCAGTTCCTCGCTCAGAATGCCGATTGTGAAACAAGGATGGCCCCGAAGGGCCATCCAGACTTTGTCGGAGAGTACCGGAAGCAGGCCCGGTCTCTCAGGATCGGCCCGGGATCCTTACAGGTCCGACGGAACGTAGGCGCGTGTATCCCAGATCTTGTATGTTTCCATAAACTCGTTCTGGCTTTCATAAACGCGCTTGAAGTCGGCATCCTTGGACGCTTCTTCTTTCAGCACTTCCTCGGTGACCGCTTCCAACTCTTTCAGAACATCACGGGGGATCTGGTCGGCCTGGACGCCCTTGTCCTGGAACTCGGCCAGGACCTTACCATTCTTGTATTCACCCTCGGCCAGGCCAAGCGTTGTAGCAGCAGTACAGGAGGCCTCAACCAGCGCCTTCTGTGCCTCAGTGGTTTTGTTCCACTGATCCCTGTTGATCAGCATGTACTGGGCGGTGAACTGCTGGTGCCAGCCCGGGAACAGGTTGTACTTGACCACCTGGTCGAAGCCGAGGATTTGGTCGATGGCGGGCATGGAGAATTCCGTCGCATCGATGGTGCCTTTTTCCAGTGCCTGATAGAGCTCACCACCGGGCATCATGGTGACGGAGGCGCCCAGTTTCTCCAGAACCTTGCCACCCAGACCCGCGAAGCGAATCTTCAGGCCTTTATAGTCTTCCAGCGATTCGATGGGTTCCGCATACCAGCCCGCTGTTTCGGGCCCGATAATACCGCACAGTTGGGCGTGCACGTCGAAGCCCTTATTGGCATAGACTTCCTGCAGCATTTCATGGCCGCCACCGTAGTAATACCAGGCAGTATAGGCCCAGGGCTTCATGCCGAAGGGTACGGCTGCAAACAGCGGAATCGCAGGGACCTTGCCCTGGTCGTAACCAATCCAGGTGTAACCTGCTTCAACCTTGCCATCGGAAACGGATTGCAAGATATCGAATGGGGGTACCAGCTTACCGGGCTCGTAGACGCGAACCTGGATGCTGCCATCGGAAGCGGTGGTGAGGTTTTCGGCAACCCAGGCGGCGGGTGAACCCAGGCCCGGTAAGTTGGTGGCAAAGGCAACAGGCATTTTCCAGCGAAGGTCGTCTGCGAACGCCGATCCTGTGGACAGGGCGATCGCACCGGTAATCCCGGCGAGAGCCTTGAAGAGTTTCATTGGCATGTCTCCTAGCATTGTTGTTTTATCCGGCCGCCGGTTGTTGACTGACGGTCCTAATCTGAGTGTAGTCAGACATCGCAGAGAACGAGACAGACAATATAAATTGTGGGTCCAACGTTGAGCGCCAGTCTTGTTTTCCGCGTTGTTCTGACGTCCTGCATCGGGGATTTAGCAGGTGCCGTGCCAGTCACAGAAAAATCTTTAAAATCAGAAGGATAAAAACTTGACTACAGAGAAGGGAAGACCGCATTGTCCGAAGATCCGGACGGAATAATACCTATGTCGTAAGTAGTTGTCCTGACCTCCGAACATGTGTCCGGAAATCAGGACATTCTGGCGAGCTTGTCATACAGAACGGAACGGGAGATGCCCAAAAGCTTGGCTGCCCGGGTCCGGTTGCCCCGGCAGGCCACCAATGCAGACTCAATAGCCTGGGCTTCCGCTTCCGCCATCACCTGGGCCAGTGGCCTGACCGGACGCGGCGACAATGAGGACTGGGGGCGCGAACCATTACGGGGCAGCACCTTGAAGATGGCGTCGGCATCAAGCAGCCCGTTGTCTTCGCCCATGGTAAGCGCCCGTTCCAGCACGTTCCTGAGCTCACGAATATTGCCCGGCCAGTCATAGCTTCCCAGTGCCGACACTGCGGCATCGGTAATCTCACCGCGTATTTCCAGGCCGTCACAGATGTCTTCCAGCAAGGCCTCGCACAACACACCGAGATCCGCCAGCCGTTCTCTCAGGGGGGGAATCGGAATTTCCAGAACATTGAGCCGGTAATACAGGTCCGAGCGGAAGCTGCCTTCGGCCATCATGGTTTCCAGGTTGCGGCTGGTTGCAGCAATGACACGGACGTCGACTGACACCACCTTGTTGGAGCCCAGGGGTTCAATCTCGCCTTCCTGTAGCGCCCGCAACAGCTTGGCCTGCAGCGCCAGCGGCATATCGCCCACTTCATCCAGAAACAGGGTGCCGCCGTTGGCAAGCTGGAACTTGCCATCGCGGGTGCGGCGATCAGCGCCGGTATAAGCCCCGGGCGCCACACCAAAGAATTCCGCCTCTAGCAGATTGTCGGGGATGGCGGCCACGTTCACCCCCACAAAGGGCTTGTCCGCACGGCCGGATACCGAGTGAATGGCCTGGGCCAGGACCTCCTTGCCGGTACCGGTCTCGCCCAACAGCAACACCGGCATATCCCGACCCGCGGCCAGCCGGGCACGGCGCTTGACCTCCAGGACCGTCGGGCTCGCGCCCACGAAATCCCCCAGGCTGTAGCGGGTGCCACGGGCCTTTTTTGCCAACGCCTTACGGGCCGCGGCCAGGTCCTGATGCAGACGCCGGAACTTACTGACCAGCGGCGTCAGCGGCTGCAGGTCATCGTAGAGAACAAAGGCCACCGCGCCGACAATCTCACCATCATCATCAAAGAATGGCAGGCGGGTGACCACAAACTGCTGGTTCTGGTGTTCCATGATATCCAGCAGCAGCGGTTTCCCGGTCTCCACCACCTCGGGCATGCGGGTGTGGGGAATCACATCCCGCACGAACCGGCCGATTACCTCAGACGGTTCCTTCAGCCCCAGCAATCCGGCATAGCTGGCGTTGATCCAGGTAATCCGGCTGTCACGGTCCACGGCGATTGCCCCGGCACTGGCCTCCTCGAACATCGGAATAAGAGCTTCGGTAAGTTCTCGGGTCAGGCCTTTCTTTTTATTGTGGGCAAATAGCTGTGTCATGTACCGGTTACCGCCAGGAAGAGTGTCTTGCATGGTACAAAACCTGGGCAGCCCGTCAATCAGGGATATTCAGCTGGTTATCAGCAAACACAATCAGATCACTCTGCGGCGGCTGATCCTGGATATCCGGCACGTTGGTTTCCGACAACGCTGTGGTGATATCACCTCGCGGCACCGTTCGTACCACCTGGCTCGGCGGCAGGGGCCGGCCCTCGGTCAGGTGTTCGTAGACCAGATCCAGTGCCTGGAAGTAGTAATGGTGCAGGGGAACATAACGCTCCGCGACGCCCGGGAAACCATTAAGCACATCCAGATGGTGGGCGTTGAGAATTTCGTAATAACGCAGGCCCGAGTCCTCCCCCTCAACCATCCGGTTCAGGGCCAGGTATGGCCGGGACGTGTGGTTGATCGGCAGGATCGCATCGGCCCGCCCGGTGACGAACACCGCGGGCTTGCCCCGCAGGTCACCACTGGCACGAATGTCTTCAATGCCCTGACTGACCGCATCGACCAGGGAGGCGTCGGCACCCGCCAGCGGGTTGCCGGTTGCAATATCCACTCCCTGAACCAGGCTGCGCAAACACAGCAGCGCATCCAGACCAAAGTCCAGCTGACCGGTACTGGCCGAAGCACTCATGGCCAGATGGGTCGGCTGGCCCAGGGCGTCGTCATACACCAGATTCACCCCGGCACTCGGCGGAATGCCGTTACTGGCCGAGAACAGGGCGGCTTCCTGTGCCGGAGCCAACGGAGTCACCGCACCGGTCCCATCCGTCGCCGCCAGGCTCAAGCTGCAAATCCGATCCTCAACACCCGCCTGACCATAGGCATTCGCATAAGTCATCGAGATGCCCTGGGCCACCGAGAGACCAAAATGCACTGGCGCCAGCAGGTTTTGCTCGGGCTGCATACCAAAGTCTTCGTTCAGAATCCGCAGGGCATCGGTGGCACGCTCCTCGGTGGTCATACCGGATACCAGGCCCTTGCTGGCCAGCGAGTCGCAAATGTTTTCGCCAATGGCCGGCGGATTGAACACCGCGTTCAGAGGTGCCACATCCCGGATAGCCGGGGCCTGGTTGGCACAGCCCTGATACACCGCCAGCGCCGTGGTGTAATCCAGCAGGCTGCGGCTGTGCCCGGAAATGACCGGGCCATTGCCCTGACGAATGGTGAACGAGGTATTCACCCTCGGGTTTACATTGGGCTCGGAAACCGCAACGCCGTCAATCAGCCCCCGGTCATCCTGTTCAGCCGCCCGCACTGACGCACCACCGCCATTGGATACGCTGGAGGCAATCACCAGGGTGTTTTTGGGCTTGATGGTAATCAACCGCTCACCGTTGCCGAGTTCGCGACCGAATTTCTCGTTCAGCACATAGAAACCAAACTCGATCGACTGCAGCACATGGGTTCCCCAATCGGCCTCCGGGTTCACCCCGGAGTGGGCATGCTTATAGGCGAAGCGGTCCGGCCACTGGCTGTTGAAGTCCGCCCGCGCAGCATCATCCAGGTCGGCGCGGAACAGCACCGGCTCATCGTCGGTGGTGGTCAGCGTACCGTCGATACGCTGGGTACTGTTGGTTTCCAGGTTGTGGGCACCCGTTCCGGTCCCCTTATCGGTATAGACCACGGCACAACCTTTCTTCAGCCCCCATTCACCGGCGGTGCCAATCGCACCATACACACCCCGCGAACCAGAGGAAGGTGCAGTCACCATGCAGGGCCGGCGGGGATCGAAGCTGTCCGGCACCTGGACCATCACCGTCACCGGCACTTCATGGCCTTGCTCTTCATGACCAGGAACAGTCATCAATGCGAGGGATTCCTCGCCGGCAATCATACCGTTCCCGTTAACCCCGACCCGGGGCCCAAAGAACGTGCCATAACCGCCGCCCGGCGCGGTATCCACCAGCGCGCGGTAGTTGTTGTAGATCGCCAGCCGTCGGAGTTCCCCGGGGGTCGGGTTGAGGGCATCATCAAAGGCCGGCGGGGTTGCGCTGGCCAGACCGTCGGCGCCAAGGCCGGCTGTCAGCAGGTCGTCAGTCAGGCCGTCGTACCAGGTCTGCTGAATATCACTGGCGATAAAGTCGGGTATCGCATTGAACGGAGGCTTGCCCTCATTGCCAGCGGCGAGCGCAGCCCCGGTTACACCGATCAGGGCGCATAGCAGCAATCGTCTCATGATTCGTTCCTTGTTTGTTGTTGTTAACGGTCAGGCCGAACCTCAGGCACTCCGGCCTGACTGGATGTTATGCGGATGCTGTGCCAACTCACCAAGGCATTGAAAATGCAGAATATTTATCGGAAAGACGAGAAAATCATCGAGGATTATCCGGAATTCCGGACACTGGCGGATCACCAATAACTCTCAGAAGGACTGAAAACAGGTAGTTAATGCGAATGTCCGGATAACCAGACACTGTCCGAAAGCTCGAACAATCACCGCTTCCGCGAGGGCAGTAAGCAGCGACTCCGCCCCAAAAGGGCAGAGTCGCTGACGGCTCAGCGCGCTGAATTGACCCCAATCATGGGTTTGACCGAGGATGACAGGTAGCTCAAGCGCAGGCCATTGGCCGGTATCTCCAGATCGAACGCCACGATGCCGCCCACATCCACCGCCAGGGTTTGCGCCACCTGATTATATTGCTCGATCACCTGGCGACCATCATCCAGAAAGCGCACTTCACCGGCCAGGTCCAGATCCAGGGGCACACTGTGCAGGTTGTGGGGCAGATCCAGTGGGGTCGCCAGATCCGGCGCGTCCAGGTAGATCTTCACATCGGTCTCAAACACCGGAAAACCATCATCACCCGTGCGGATCACTCCGGGGATCAGACGTGTGCGATTGCCCTCTTCATCCTCGGCATAACGCATACGGATAATCTGCGGACCGGTCGGCGTCTCCGCCCATGTCAGATCTGTGCCCACTTTGGCATTCACCGTCAGGGAGGTGGTGGTCAGCAGGGTGGGATGAAGCAGAACCCGGACACCCGCCGCAGGTTCATTGGGGTCCACCGGCCCCACAACCTCGGTGTTCAAGGCACCGGTCATGTAGATGAACTGAAGCTCCGGGCACTCTGTTTCAATCCAGGGCGAATAGATATCCTTACGGTCGCGGTTACAGCCCACACGGGCCTCTTCGCGGTTCCGGCTGACGACCCGGGTAGCCTGGGGCGGTGCGAGTGGCTGGCCGGCATCATCCAGCGTCACATCGGGTGACTCTGTGCAGTCACGCTCATAGACCTTGCGGATAACAACACCATCACTGTCGGTCTCATCCACGATGCCACACTGAATCGCCCCATCGGCGTTCACATCCCGCACCGGGAGATTTCTCAGGGGCAGGAGCACCGTATCGGACGTCGCGCCACCGCGGAAGTAAATGGTCATATCCGGGCCGCCCGGTTGACTCAAACCGGCGAGGGCATCGGTCTCCAGAGCCTGGCCTACGACAGAACAGATGGCGGTGTTGCAGTCCGGGGATTCAGAGGCCTCCGAAGACAGCGTGTATCGGTACCGGGCCCCTTGTTCCCACGGCTGCTCCGGATAAAACCAGAGTTTCCGCGCGGTCATCTCAAGCCGGCCTGCCACCGGTTTCTGGGCAACCTCGACGTTATCACCGGTGCCATCACCCAGTTCGGTCACCTTTTCCACTGTGAAGGTTTCGTTCAGGCGGATGGACGCAGGATCCATGGACTGGGAAAAAGTCACCGCGATGGGCCGGTTGGCGGGCAACGAAACCACCGGCATACTCTCGTCATCCAGATTGTAGTCAACGCCGTTGCCATCGATGGCGCCAACGCAACGCCCATGTTGATCGTTCAACAGATCCAGCCCCTTGGTGACACAGGGAAATCCGGGATAAACCGCCACCGCCAGCGGCGATGACGCAGACGGGTCCGCCTGGACCGGGAGCTCAAACGACAGTTCCTCGGGCACAGCGCCATTACCGGCCAGGTCGGTGAGGTCCGATGTCAGCCGGATCTGATAATGCGTGCCGTGAACAAGCCCGTCGGCCGGCATCACCGACACACTGGTTCCATCCACGGACAGGTCCAGCGCCTCCACGGGATTCCCATCGGCGAGTACCCGCAGCCCGTCAGCGAGGGATTCGCGCGATATCGGTTCATCGAAAAACAGGGTAATCGGATCCCCTGGCCGATGGGCATTGTGCAGGCCAGTGCCCGCCTCATCGGGCATCCAGCTCAACAGCTCGGGGCCCCTGGTATCCACGAATGGGTCCGGCGCATTCTGTTGGGCTCGGTCCAGGGTTTCGGCCTCAATCCGGAATGCCAGTGAGGCCACCGCATGCTCAAGGCCCAGTAACCGCGGTTCGACCATGCTCAGGGCGTCGATTTCGAGAGTCCCGTTCTTGATGATCGCGGTTCCCACCAGCTCCAGACCCAGAATATTCTGGGACAGAGCAGCATTCGGTTGCGCTTCCTCGGTGCTCATGGCGACATCCATGAACAGACGAATATGGCGAGGGGCGTCATCCGCATCGGAATACGGGTTCCGGTACAGGTAACCCACCGCGTCGGTAATCGTGGTGACCCGGATGGCCCCCGTTTTCTGGACCCCGCTGTTGGTCATCAACGGCACCACACCGCCGACGTTCACATCCAGGGAGGTGCTGCTCAGCAACGTCCCGGCGGGGATTTGCAACGGCGTCATTTCGGGGTAATCCGGCGCATAGGCAAGCTCTGCCCACATTTCGCCCGTTTGGTAGGAGGTGGGCGTATTCCCCAGCAACACCGAACTCAGGGCAATGCCGTTAATCGGCTCCCCGTTCAGTACCGAACGCAGGTCCTCGGCATCCGAGTTGGCAACCGCCGCCTGGTACAGGATTTCACCCGGGCCCGAGTCCTGCGGGGTCAGGGTGGTTTCATAGTTTGCCAGCTGATCGCCATAGGCATTGGGCAAATCCCGGACAACGAGCCGATAGGTTTCCCCTGGGTTCAGAGCAGATTCTGATGCGTCCTTACCGGCAACCGGATCGATCACAAGGCGCCGCTCCCCGGACAACACCCGCGCCGGAACCAGATTGCCGGCACTGTCCTCCAGCCTGACTGACTCACCGTAGACTATCCCTGCCGGGTGAACCGGCTGACTGAAGGTCAGTCGGAGAGTGGAAAAATCCACCAGCGGATAGCGTTCTCCGTCAGGAATCCTCCCCTCGACCCGGAATTCGGCCGCCGTGCCGGAGAGTGAGGGAATACCAGTGAAGCTGCCACGGGTCTGGAACTCCAGGCTGCTCTCGCTGCCCAGTTGCTCAATGACAACATCACCGGCCGTGACCGGTCGCTGCAGGCTAACGCTGTAGGTGGCGGCAGGCTTCAGGGCGGCAACGGGGTGAATCACCCAGCTCTGGCCACCATCCACCGGTGTCAGCTCATGGTCGATCCGTTCATCCCCCGCCTTCAGCGCCAGTTCAGGCTGATCCACTGGCTGTGAGAACCTCAGGACCAGATCGGCGCGGGGCGAGACATTCCGCTGACCATCTGCGGGGTAGCTGTAAATCAATGAAGGCGCGGGGCCTGGTGTCTGCATGCTGGAGTCTTCTCCCCCGCATGCTGCCAACAAGGCCGGAACCAGCGTCAGTGCGCCGACTTTCCACAGGTTCATGGCAGTCTCCTGTTCAGAATTTAAGCGTGACGGAACCGGCGATGACATGGACATCCCCGTCGGCGGTGACCTGCCCGTTGGTCACCGTTTCGTTACCGGAACCGGTGTTGCTTAACTCGAAATCCCGCTCCTCCAGCCGGTGGTACTGGTACCCGATATCCAGCCTGACCGGATAAGCCAGCACACGCGTTTGCTCGTACTGCGCAGACAGACCCAGACCAACGATGTATCGGTCACTGTCGTAATAGTTCACATCCGGTGTCAGGCCATCCCCGAGGGGTGATTCCTGGTAGGCCAGCCCGGTGGTCAACGCAAAATTGGGATGGAACTGATACTCGCCGCCAATACGGGGGACAATAATGTCGTCAAAGTGCACCTCGGCCTGATCCTTGATCTGATCCCCTTCAAACTTGTCACTCAGGCCAGACCAGTTCTGTTGCTCCAGGCTGCCGCCAATCCGCCAGCCGTCGCCTTTGTATTGCAGCCCCAGCGCCAGGGTTTCGGGCTGGTAGGAATCGTAGGTCCGGATGGTGAACTCCAGAGGAGCGGACGCCGGTATCAACCCGGGAATGACCACACTCGAATCCACCGTGGTATTGGTGTCGGAACTGGTGCGATAGACCGCGGCCACCTCCCAGCCACTGAGCAGGCACTGACTCTCCGGACAGACGGTGCGCCCCAGGTCCACACTGGTGGAATAGATCAGGCGAAAAGAGGGTTCGGCGTCGACCGACAGCTTTTCCTGCTCGGTATTCCCCGCCAGGTCACTGACAGCTCGCAGATCCGCGGCGGCATGGAGCGTTACCCGCGCCGAGGCGCCAACACTGATCCCGCGCCAGACATTCGAGGCAGCGCCGATGTTCAGAAACAATGGCTCTCGGCCATACTCCAGGAACTGCCCCTCGCTGGATGTCTGCGATCCAAAGGCCAACATTTCTTTGCCGTACTTTTCCACACCGGCAATAAACCCGAGGTAGATCGGGGGGCCATCTCGAAGCATGGAGGTGAGATCAGTTTTCATGCCGATCAGTACATGCTGACTTTCCTTTTCAAAGCTGAAGGTGCCGTTACTACCCGTGGCCTGAAGATCCGGCTGGGCATGCAACAGGCCTGTGGTCAGCTCACCACGTGGATCTGATGCCAGGTAAGCGGGATTGTAGAAATTGGCCGACACCTGGGTGTTAAACATCGACAACGCCTGTGCCGAGGCAATGTCCGTCGGCAACACGCCATAGGTTGATCCAATATTGCCCATACTCGCATTCGCCAGGGGGGACAGACCGGCCAGGCTTGTGGCGATAACAAGGCGGGACAAAAGCACGGATCTGTGGAGCAGGTACGACATGGCTAAGTTCCTTTAGACACGCGGGAATTGGTGGTCCGAGCGATAGGCCCGAG
The DNA here is from genome assembly GCF_045449795.1 of Marinobacter alkalisoli. Classification (NCBI taxonomy): domain Bacteria; kingdom Pseudomonadati; phylum Pseudomonadota; class Gammaproteobacteria; order Pseudomonadales; family Marinobacteraceae; genus Marinobacter; species Marinobacter alkalisoli. The sequence goes on along the minus strand of NZ_JBJJLB010000026.1, from coordinate 6,178 downwards.
TCATTCGTGGGGAGGAACCCTAAACTCTCCTTTTCAGGTTCAGATTGGCAGGGTAGCCCCGGATATCCTGGCTACCGGGTCATCACAAATGCGACATATGACAACTTGCTGTTTTATTTCGATTTTCAGAAATTCCGTTTCCGACATGTCGCCAGCGGTTTCAGCAAAATGTGAGAAAAATCACAGACCTGAAATGCATCCGATACCACCACCCGCCCGTAAACACCTCATGACCTAGTGCACTGTCCCTTCGGGAGTTCAAAATGCCCAACCCATTCCGCTACCAGGTAGCCACTACCCTGCTGATGCTGACAAGCCTGTGGGGCTGTGCCACTCACTCCGGGGCGCCTGAAACCACACCGGACCATTCCCATACCGACTTTCGGGTGCTCACGGATATTGCCTATACCCCTGCGGATTGGCCGCAGGCCCTCTACACCGATCTCTACCTGCCCGAAACCAGTGGCAAATCTCCTGCGGTACTACTGGTTCACGGCGGCGGATGGGAAAGACGTTCCCGCAAGGATATGGAGTGGATTGCCAAAGACCTGGCCAGCCGGGGATTCGCGGTGATGAATATCGATTACCGATTTGCGCCGGAATACACGTTTCCCGCGCAGCTCCACGATGTGCAGGTGGCAATGCGCTGGCTTCACGACCACAGTAGCGAATACGGACTGGAGCGCTCGGCCATCAGCGCCTTCGGCTTCTCTTCCGGTGCTCACCTGGTATCGTTGATGGCCCTGGTGGCCAGTTCTGACAGCCCATTGAATGCCCCGTATGGCGGAGACACAAGCCGTCCCAGCGCCGTCGTTGCCGGCGGTATCCCGGCGGACCTGCAGGCGTTTGATTCCGGCAAACTGATTCGACAGTTCCTGGGAGGAGAGCAGCAGGATATACCCGACATCTACCAGCAAGCATCACCGGTGACCCATGTCACCCCATCCGCTCCGCCGTTCTTCCTGTTCCATGGTGGCATGGATATGTTGGTGCCTTTTAGCCAGGCAGAGCAGCTGCATGAGGCGCTGAATGAGAACAACGTGGACAATGAACTCTACCGGATGCACCTTCGCGGCCACCTGACCAGTTTCCTGACCGCAGGACGGGCGGTCGAGAGGGCAGCAGATTTTCTGCGCCGGCACAATCCGTCATCAGCCGGTGGTTCCTAACCAATTCTGACGAAGGGCAGCAGACTCAGGGCGGCAATGATAATGATAGCCAGGCAAGCGGCCAGCGTGGTCACGGGTTTTTCGCGCAAGCGGAACCAGAATCCACCGACACGACCCGCCGCAAGGTCATGCTCGTATTCCGACCGCTGTCGCGCCCGGCGTTGACTTTGGTAGTCTTCCAGCAATGCCCGGGCCCGGGCGGCTTCGTCATCGTCGTGAACCCAGAAGCCCCCCATGCTGATCCCCCAGCGACTGGGTGGCGTTTCGTAGTAGCGAACCTCGTGGGATTCGAACAATTCGCGGATTTCATCCGCCTCGTCATCGGGTACGTGGCGGAGATTCATCAGATGGTGGGGCATGGTTGGTCTGGTATCAATGGCCGGAATCCCTATATCCTAGCATCCATGAGGATGACCTACCGAACTTGCCGCCAGGACGTTGAATGACCGACACCGCCATCCGCCTGTTGCTGGAATTTGACGACAGGGTACGCCGCGATCAGGAGCAGGCACCGACGTTTCTGCACCGGCGCGACCGGAAATATGCCCTGAATTGCCAGCAGCGCGGTGTTACCCCGTCCCCGAGGGACTGGCTGGCTCATGTTGAGCGCTTGAGCGGGCCGGGAGGCGGGCCCGGCGCAGATGCGGCTCTCGGAATCTGGCGACGTATTATGGCGGGGTTTCTCCTTGCGGGCGCCTTCCTGGGCGTGATTACCATGCTCGGATTGCTGTTTTACGAGGGCGGCCAGCGGATCAACGTCACCGTTATTCTCGCCTTCGTTTTTCTCCAGTGCCTGTTGGCGGCCTTTACCACGCTCCAGGCTTTTGCCGGATGGCAACCCTGGCGCCCGCTGATGGCCCGGCTTTCCTCCGGGGAACCAACCACGGCCCTGCGCAGTCTCCAGCCACAGCTGATGGCAAGGGCTGCCCATACTGGCGGCGTGGCGTTCGGCATCAGTGGCTTGCTGACGTTGCTGGTGATGGTGGTGGTTCAGGACCTGGCGTTTGGCTGGAGCACCACGCTCAATACTGACAGCCACAGGTTCCTCGGCCTGGTACAGGCCATTGCCGCTCCCTGGCAGTGGCTCTGGCCCGTCGCGGTGCCCGACGCCAACCTGGTGGAGACTACCCGTTTCTTCCGTGCCCAAACCGGCGGTATCACCACCCCTCCGGCCCGGCTGGGCGACTGGTGGCCATTCGTCGTCATGGTGTGGATAGGCTATGTCCTGCTGCCGCGACTGATACTGGCCATCGTCGCCGATGGCCACCTGCGATTAAGGGCCCGTCGGCTGCTTGACCGTCACCCGGGGCTGACCGCATTACAGTACCGGATGGAAACGCCGGCACTGGAGACCGGCAATGCCCACAACGACGCCGAGCACCAACCGGACACCTCGACCAACAGTCAGTTGAAGCCACTCCCGGAGAGCGACACCGTTATCTGCTGGGCCGGCGCCGGAGAACCGGAGCTTCCGGATGCCCTGAATGGTCCCGATACCCTGGTGCTTCGGGCCGGCGGCCGGGCATCGCTTGAGGACGACAGGAACACCCTGGACCAAGCCGCCAATCACCTTGCGAACATTACCCGGCCCGCTGTCATTGTGGTTACCCGCAGCTGGGAGCCACCCACCGGTGAGCTGCAGGACTTTCTCCAGCAGGCCCGCGAGCAATGGCCCTCTGCCAGCCACGTGGCGGTGGTTCCACTGACCACCTCCGGACTGGAAAAACCGCCCGCGCACCAGTTACAGCAGTGGCTGCGATTTACCGAACGGCTGGGAACCGACTTTGCCGGCGTCAGCCTTCCGCCGTCGCTGCTCCAGAACCCGTACCAACAGGGGGAGCTGTAAGCCATGGACAATGCCCCGGTTTTTGCGGTGGTCGGCCACCCCAACAAAGGCAAATCCAGCGTGGTGGCGACACTGTCCCAGAACGACGCCATCGCCATTGCCCTGGAGCCAGGCACCACCCGTCAGCGTCAGGCCTATCCGTTAACCGTGGACGGCAGGACGCTCTACACCCTAGTGGACACCCCGGGGTTCCAGCGCCCACGACGGGTGCTGGAATGGCTGGATGCCCACAGCGTATCGGCCTCGGATCGGGCCGAAACAGTGGCTGCTTTCGTGACTCAACACCGCGACGACGCCCGCTTCACCGACGAGTGCGAGCTACTGACACCCCTGGTAGAAGGTGCCGGTATTATCTACGTGGTCGACGGTTCGGTGCCTTACAGCGCGGAGCACGAAGCAGAAATGAGCATCCTGCGCTGGACCGGCCGGCCCAGCCTGGCATTGATTAACAGCATTGGCCCCGACGATTACAGCAATACCTGGCAGGCGGCGCTGGGTCAGTTCTTTCAGGTTGTCCGCAAGTTCGATGCCGTTCGCGCACCATTCGACCAGCATCTCAGCCTTTTGAGAGCCTTTGGCCAATTGGAACCGGCCTGGGAGGCGCCCCTGGAACAGGCCACCGGTTTTCTCGCGGATCAGCGCAGCCAGCGCAAAACCCAGGCCGCCAGGCTGATTGCCAAAGCCCTGGAAGACATAATGTCGCACCAGGAAAAACGCACCCTGACCACAAATCAGGCCACGGAAACCAGCGAGCAGACCCTGGCGGATACCCTCAGGCGTAGTTGGTACCATCACCAACGTCGGCGGGAGCAGACCCTGCGGGTCTCCATTGAACACCTGTACCAACACAAGCGCATTCAGCGCCAGGAAGCAGAGCTGGAATGGCACAGCGATCACGACCTGTTCAGTGAAGACAGCCGCCGCGTCTGGTCTGTCAGCCGACGCTACCTGGCCACCGCAGGCTTCGGCGCGGGCGCCGTTGGCGGTGCCGGCATCGACGCGCTCACCTTCGGATCGTCATTGGGCACCGGCGCCCTGGTGGGGGGAATTCTCGGAGCAGCAGGCAGTTATTTCTACGGCGACCGGCTGGCGCTGCCCGCGCTGAATATCGGCGCGCTGAGGGATGGGTTGAAAACCGCCACCTTTGGCCCTGTACAGGACAGCCAGTTCGGCTATGTTGTATTAGGGCGTGCTGTGGATCACTGGTGGCATATCAGCCACCGCAACCATGCCGGGCGCGATCAGCTGGACCTTGCACCAGCCGATAGCCACTGGCTGGAAAACCTGGACCGGAAAAGCCGACAGGACATCCAGAGAGCCTTCGACCGGTTTCGTAAACACAGAACGCCCGACGAACGCCTGCGGGTTACCTTTGCCGCCGCCGTTGAACAGGCGCTGACCGTTTACGACGATTGGCGGTTGAACCGGACCTGACAGGGATGTTTATACTGTAGAGCTATTCCATCACAAAATGAGGAATGCGAATGAAAATCGTACGAGTGCAAGACATCATCGGTACCGAGCGCGAAGTCAGCGGCCCGGGCTGGACCAGCCGTCGCATGCTGCTGAAGAAGGACGGCATGGGCTTCTCCTTCCACGAGACCATCATCCCAGCTGGCGCTGAGCTCAACCTCTGGTACAAGCACCACCTGGAAGCCGTCTATTGTGTTGCCGGTAACGGCACCATTCTGGACAAGGCTACCGGTGAAACCCACGACATCTCCGACGGAACGCTGTACGCACTCGACAAGAACGACCAGCATACGCTCCGTGGCGGCACTGAAGACATGCGCCTGATCTGCGCCTTCAACCCGCCAGTCACCGGTCGCGAAGTGCACGACGAGGACGGCGCCTACCTGCCGGATACCGGCGAAAACTAAGTCGCCTTTCGTGGCTGATCCCCAAGCCGCAATCACACCGCCACCGCAGGCAAAGCTGCTTCCGGTGGCGGTGTTGCTTTGGCTCGCCGGTGTATACCTGCGCGTACCGATACTCGTGGCACCGCCGCTGGCGCCCTTCATTGGCGACGAGCTGGCCCTGTCCCAGGCGCTGACAGGGGCACTGACCACCCTGCCTATCCTGATGCTGGCCATCGGCTCCATGCCCGGCTCCCTGGCCATCGCCCGTATCGGTCCACGCCATACCCTGGCGCTGGCCATGGTGATCATGGTTATCGGTTCCGCCGGGCGCGGACTGGTGCCGGACACCTTTACCCTGATGCTCGCCAGCGCCGTCATGGGCCTCGGCGTCGCCATGATGCAACCGGCCCTGCCAGCCTTGCTGCCGCGCTGGCTGGAACCTCACCACCTGGCCCTGGGCTCCGCCATCTATATGAACGGCATGTTGATGGGGGAATTCATAGGGGCGGGCATCACCCTGCCGGTGCTCATGCCCCTGATGGACAACAGCTGGCGTGCGACCATGCTGGCCTGGTCGCTACCGGCCTTACTGGTTGCTGCCGCCCTGTATTTGCCCAAAAGAGACCGGGCAAAACCGGTAGGCAAAGTCTCCTGGCTACCGGACTGGAACAACCCGCTCACCCTGAAAATCGGCCTGCTCCTCGGCCTCTCCGGCTCCATGTTCTTTGGCCTCAACGCCTACATGGGCAACCTGCTGGAACAGCAAGGCCAGTTCAACAAGCTCGCCGACGCCCTGTTCTGGTACAACATCGCCCAGGTCTTCGCCTCCCTGGTCATGCTCAAGATGGCCAGAGCCTGGGTAGGCCGCCGCTCCGCGATCATCGTTACTGCCTCCCTGAGCATCATAGGCACCCTGGGCGCCATTACCTTCACCGGCTGGTGGTCCATCGCCAGCGCGACCCTTATGAGCTTCACCGCCGGCATCCTGCTGATCCTGCTGGTCGCCGTGCCACCGCTGGTTACCTCGTCACAGGAAACCGGCCGTCTGTCCGCCGGCACCTTCCTCGTCGGCTACACTATGGCATTCTCCGTCCCGATGCTGGGAGGCCTGCTGGCCGACTGGACCGGCGATGCCCGACACGCCATCCTCACCATCGTCGCCTACAGCGCCCTGGTCCTCCCCCTGGCCTTCACCCTGGACCTGACACGAAAAAAGGACCAGCTCGAAAGCTGATCCTTACAAAAGAACGCCATCACCAATGGCCGAAAGGCCGCGGGGCGGGGTGTCTTTCCGCCGGGAAAAA